>JAIDPH010000242.1 GCA_029062885.1 Lachnospiraceae bacterium | reverse complement strand
CCTTTATTCTTGATGTATTCCAAAACCTCTTTTAATAAAAAACTCCCGTGGCCTTTTCCACGATATTCGCTTTTAATTCGAAACGCACATAAGTACGCTCTGTTTTTTCCATCTGCAAAATCTTTATCACCCAATTTCCAAAAGATATATAATTCACCAATAATTTGACCGTTATCGTTTAGTGTCCAAAACTCGGCATTTCCAGATGATATATTTTGCGCAAAAAACAATGTAGTTGGCGGTACTGAATCCATATTTTTATATCCCCATAAACTTAGCATTTCTTGATCTGTTGCTTTTCTGATTTTCATTTTATCTACCCCACAAATCTCGATTTGCTGAATTATTCAATGACATTATCTTACCACAAAAATACAGGCAATTCCATAAAATTTGCATATATTTCCTGACAGTAAAGAACGCTATTACCAGATAAGAATTTCATATCAAAAACACAGTATTTCATGCCAAAACTATGAAAATTTTTCACAGATTGGCGATAAACCAAATAGAAACCATTGTAAATAGCAAAGAAGGATAAGATTAAAACAACATGGAGAGCGTAATTATGTTAATTACAGGCAGTGGGAATAGTATCCCCTACATTTCACAAGAACAAATTGCAGAACCTCAAAAGATATACCGGAATGGGACCTCTATTGATTGGGAAGCTTTAAGGGACAAATTTTTAATATGAATGATCTGCTAAGTGACAATTTCGAAGCAGAGGACAACTATAAGAATTATAGCCGTTTTTTGAGTAGTTTTGTGGCATTTACAAGGCAGTATTCACTTTTGAGCGGAATTAACAATCAGTTCGGTAATTACGCACCGAGTTATAAATGATTGTCTGCTATTAATGGCGAGGAGCAAAAAGAATGGAGGATATTAAGAAGTGAGCGTTAATGGAATAGGACAGAATTATTATCAGAACGATGTGGCAACAACAAAAAGTACAAAGAATGTAAACAGCACAGAAAAAGCAGATGGCTTTGTTGGCAAGGTTAAAGAGAAAAGTACTGTTTCTTTGGAAAATATGACTTTGGAGGAATATAAGAATTATTTTAATGAAAAGATGAACAGCCTGTATACCCATCCTTCACAGAGAAATATGAACTGGGTAATTGATATAACGGACGCAGCCTATGAAAGAATGAAAACAGATCCAGAGTATGAACAGAAAGTATTAAATGCTATTGCAACAAATAAGGCTGTTAATTTTGGAAGTTATATACCGTCATTTGCATATACGCATATAGATGATACATGGGAAAAGAGCTATGGATATACACAAGGAATGGAGGAGAATGTCGGTTGTTCAGGGAGTTCCTCCGCAAAAGGTGGGAATGATTCGGTGCGCCGGAAAAAGGCAAGGCAGAAGGAACTGCTGGAAGAATATCTGGAAAAGCGGGCGCAGGTTAAAAAGCGGCAGGAAATGTTGAATGAAAAAATAGCAAAGCAGGAACAGAAAAGAAGCCGTTTATTACGGTCATGGAACAATGAAAGGCTGTTGTCGAAAGCTTCTAATGCTTATGAAGCAAATATTATGATGGAAACGGTTACAGATAGTGCTTCTCTGCTTGGCTGATAAAGGGCATTATGCCCGTGGACGAAGAATGGCACTATCGAAAAATCGTTGACCCCGACGGAAAAATTTATTCACTTACTTATGTGGAATCGCTTCTTCGTCAATATCAATGTGAAGAAAATACGATTAAGGCGTATTATGCCGAAGCACATCAAGATAACCTTTCAAAAGGCAGTATTCAGGCAGCTAGGGACTATATTTCACTGAAATACACGGGGGTTGGATTGCTCGTGGGTTCTCCCTGCTACCGTGCTGATATGTCGGAAGCGGAACGAAAAATAGCGTTTGATCAAGAAACAGCGTTGTTGTTGGGCGGTAGTATAGCATTAGGTGATCCTTATGCACTGGCGTCATCTGGCGGCGCGATAAATATAAAAGACGCAGATCAGATTGCACATCAAGCGGCTCGTGACAGGATAGATGAACTAATCAATGAGTATAAGAGATCAAAAGGGATTTTATGAAGCGAATATCCTTACAGCAGACAGTGAGCAAGGACAGCTTTCTAAATAGTATTAAGGCTCTAAAAATAGACAGAATAGTAGGAGGAGATAGAAAATGATTTATATCAATCAGGAGAACCCGGTCAAAGTAACGGAAAATTCAAGTCTTTCAGATAGAATAAGGGGAAACAGAAAAACATTTCAGTGTACGGAGGAAATGGCAAAACGCACAATGGATGTGTTTGAAAGATCCGGATGTAAAAAGGTTACATATCCGCAGTATACAAAATTTGCTGTCATTGATACGCCGACATCGTCCATTAAAAAAGAGATGAGGGAAGTCATGGCGGGATATTATGATGGTGAGATCAGTAAAGATGAAATTAAAGGTTTCTTCATGGAATACTGCAGCAGCATGTATGCAAGGGACGAGAACACAATCTTAAATGTGTATGAAACTTTTCTGGATGAGAATTATGCGGAAGCAGTCTGTGCCTGCTTTGACAAGGGGAAGGCAATAGCGGCAGAAGAAGGAACTGCAACGGATCGAATGGTGTATTATGATGCAGAGTATTACTACCGCTCAGAAGAGATACATGACCTATTGAAAGAAGCTGCAAAAGAATATGGTGAAAAATATGGCGTAGAGGTAGATGCAGCAAAAAGAGATGGACATTTCAAGGGCGATTATTTAACCGGAGGACCTAATTTTAATAGTAAGTGGGATTTTATGGCGGCAAGTATTAAGGGGGTAGGAAGAATAATGGACAGGGATGCAGTCCCGCCGGAAAACTTTTCATTCTTTTTCCATTTGGGTGAGGATATGGGTACAAAGGACAGTCTACTTATTATTAGAGGAAAAGACTGGACGGTGAAGAGAAATGTACCTTTTGAGATTCCGATGGCAGGAAGAAAACGTACTGATTACTTCTATCTCGCAGATTTGTGTAAGATTATCAGTGAAAAAGAAGGAAATTATAAGCAATATAATGATTTCCTGAACAAACTTGTCATTAACAGGGTTTAAGCAACAGAGAGCAGGCATGCTTCTCTGGTTTGTATAGCCGTTTTCTTTCTTTTCTCTTACGTTTATGTATGATACAATAAGCTCAGGCTCGACGACCTGAGCTTATTCTTTTGCCGCTTCTGTGGCAAAGGACATAAAAGGAGAGAAAAGAAATGGCTATAGAAAAAGTAAAAGCATATTTTAAGGAACATGGGATGGAAGACAGAGTTCGGGAATTGGATATGTCCAGCGCAACGGTGGAGCTTGCCGCCGCAGCCCTGAACTGCGAGCCGCAGAGGATAGCTAAGACGCTTTCATTTATGGTTGATGGTCATGCAGTGCTGGTGGTGACTGCCGGAGATGCCAGAATCGATAATTCAAAATATAAGTCGCAGTTTAGTGCAAAGGCTAAGATGCTCTCACCGGAAGAAGCGGAGACGCTTGTAGGTCATGCTGTTGGCGGCGTATGTCCGTTTGCGGTAAATGAAGGAGTGGACATATACCTTGATGTATCGCTGAAACGCTTTAATACGGTTTTTCCTGCCTGCGGAAGTTCCAACAGTGCGATAGAGCTTACGATTGACGAATTGGAGGAACATTCAGGATATATAAGCTGGGTGGATGTATGTAAAGGGTATTAGGAGATGAAAAGGGTGTCTTGATATTATCGTAGTAACAAATCGGGAGTGTTGGAGGTGATTAATTATGTTAAAAAAAGTAAATAGTATTTTGAATATAATAATCGGATCATCCATTGGAGTTTTTATAGGACATGGAATATATGTATACTGGGATTATACGACACATCCCGATTTATATGCTATGCAGTCTGCTCCATGGTACACGGGCTTTTTAGTTTATGGTTTATTTACGATTGTTGTTTTGATAGCGGGCATCATGATAAAGCTAATTATTCGGCATAGATTAAAGCGGCAATAGATTTAGGCTTGATGGTCAGTTATCCATCTTTGAGAACTATCTATTTAGTCATTTAATAAAGGGAAAAGATACCTTTTGTGGTATGATAGGTTTGCGGCTGATTGTTAATGGAGAAAAATGATGAAAAAATATAAAATATTCTTAATTGGAGCAATAAGTCTATTGATTTTTGGACTATTGCTGCCACAGCCAATCTAGGCATTAATGGTGTTAGTTGAATCACCTGTCAAAGATTTTTTTTCACGGCATTCATTATTACTATGTGCTGCAGTTGGGATAATTCAGGGATTGTTTGAAGAAGGCGGATATTACCTTGTATTTAGAATTGTTCTTAAATGCGAAAAATCTAAGGAAACACCGATTGTATTTGGATTAGGGCGTAGCAGTTTACATACGATATTTGATGTTGGAACAATTTTTGCTTCTCATATGAGTGTTTTTGGTTATTTAATTGCTGTTGCCGGAAGAATTTTGAGCTTCGGAGCAATGATGGGATTGACTTTGATAGATTATAAATCCATTACAAAAAAAAGAGCGGTATATTTAGCTTTAAGTATAGTGCTTCATGCAATTATGAATGGAGTGCTCTATGCCAATGAATTGGAGCTTTTAAATGTAAATAATCATTTTGAATCCATGTTCATTATTGGTTTTTCATGTGTGGTAATAATAATTTCGGTGTTAATATGCGAAAACTCATTAAGTGAAGAAGTCTGACAAATTAAGCAACATAAACAGTTCTTTCAATACGATTTTCTTAGGGAGATATGGTCGCATGAGCAACAAAAATTGTGATGAAAAATCGGTAATTCGAAATATTATTATTTCAAGCCAACACTTGGACAAAAGAAGCACTCAAAGTATTGAGGATATCGTCTCGGATATATGCGGTTTACAGTATGATCCGAATCCGACCATCCATTTGAACCATTATATGATGCTTTGGAACAGAAAAAAGGACTTTACCGTAGAGGACTTGGATGCTGCAGCGTATAAAGAGTTTAAAATTACGGAGGCATTTGCTTTCAAGCGCAATATGTTTTTTGTTCCGACTAATGAATTTGCAATTTACCGTGCCGCATTAAAGGATGTAGTAAGATGGGGTTCTTCGGATGAAAGCTGGTTAGCGGCGGCGAACAGTCCAAGCGACTTAGCTGCGGAAGAGGAATTGAAGAATGGGTTAAGGGATAAGCCCGGTATGACCACCAACCAGATATGGGAGTGCCTGCATTTATCAGATGAATGGGCTGCGTATGTAAAAGGAAGAAAAGAGGGTGATCTCAGCTTTGAACTTACCATATTCCGTGCATTTTACAGGCTGAAGCGCAAGACTGATCTGGTAACCTGCGGCAGAAATCCGGGAACATTCAAAGAGCCGCTTTATATTCTAAAGGAGAATATTGGCATAAATGAATGGCCAAACTCCGGAATCGACAAAAATGCCGCCAGAGCCTATATCATCGAAAAACTTATAGCTGCTTTTGGGGTTACGTATCCTGTGCATATATCACATATAACGGGGATTCCGACTGCCGAAGTTACGCCATTCTTTTCTGAATTGGAGCAGGAAGGAAAAATATCGCCTGTGAAAGTCGGAAAAAAGTCATGCTACATTCACTCGTCAAAGATGAACCTGCTTGATAAAAGTACAGAGCAGGACAGCGAAGAGGTCCGTCTAATTTCACCTATGGATACTCTTGTACGGGACCAGACATGGCTGAAAACGTTTTTTGATTATTCATATACATTTGAGTATTTCAAGAAAAAGGGGATGAAATGGCCGCTGTCGATTCTTGTAGGAAATCGATTTGTAGGGTATTTTGATTGTAAGATGGAGTGGCGAACCAAGAGATTCATAATAAAAGAGAAAAACATATTCGACTCAGCGTTTAGCGAACATAATGGTATTGAAAAAGCAATACAGGATTTAGCTGCTTTTCATGGAGCTAAAGAAATTACGCCATTTTAACAACAAGCGTTATATAGAAACGTTCATCACGAATATCCGCATACACCTCTCCGCCCATAAGCGACATCAGCCGTTTGCAGATAAAAAGTCCAAGCCCGTTGCCCGGCACTTTTCCTGCATTATTGCCCCGATGAAAGCTCTCGAATATCTGCGGCAGTTCTTTTGCTTCAAGCGTACAGCCTGTATTTGATACCGTGATAAGCTCACAGCCGTCCATTTTATCAAAACTGATCTCAATTTGTCTGCCGTCACCGTATTTAATCGCATTTTCAATCAAATTTTGCAGGCACTCTGCAAGGCACTCAGGGTCGCATGTAAGAAGGCAGTCATCATATTTTCGAATCGTAAACTCCGTTCCCGACATAGCAAGCTGGGGAGCATATCTTGCATCTATTTTTGTGATGATAACGCTTAAGAAAGCCTCTCCCTGTGTGACCTCGAAGCTCATAAAGTCCTCGCCTGCCGCCTTTGTTATTTCACTGACAAAACGTTCTATCTCGTCTGCGCGGGTATTGATGTTCTCGGCAGTTGCACGTCGCTTCTCCTCGTCCTTGTATAATCCCTTTGCAAGCGCTTTTGCATTCAGCTTGATTGCCGACAATGGAGTTTTGATGTCGTGGGAAAGGGAGAGCAGTAAGAGTTTTTTGTCCCTCTGCATCGTGATTTCTTTTTTACGGCTTTCTTCGATACTTTCACGCAGGAGATTCACACCCCATGTGAATTTCCCGAAGTAACGGCTTTTTTCCTCCGGTATCGGGACAGCAAGATTGCCCTTTGCAAGCTCCTGTGGTACATCGTTCAGCCTGCCGAACGGCATGATGATATGCTTCCGGATATAATATAAAAGACCAATCATCAGTAGGAACAGAGCACACAATACGCAGTTTACCGCCACGATGCTGTGATGTCCGTTTTCGACAGTATACTCCACACGGTAAAGAGTTCCGTCTGATTCTATGATAAGATAATGCTCATCAGAACGGTAGAGACCGTCACCCGTGAACACTCCCGTAATGTGGGGGTATTTTTCAGGATCATAATTGCCCGTTTCCGCTATCTCATCTGCAATCCGTTTGGCTTCAACGCGGTAAATGCCCTCATTATTGTCTTTCACTTCCACAAGAAATATATTCAATACCGCCGTCAGCAAAAGAAATACAGTTATCACTGCAATACACAATCTTCTGAAAGCTCTCATACAAACTTATACCCCACACCCCATACAGTAAGCAGACGCTTGGCATTCTTAGGATCATCGCCGAGTTTCCGGCGAAGGCGGTTGATATGCACATGAAGCGTTTGCAGTTCAGAATCGCTTTCGCTGCCCCAGACAGTCCTGAACAGGTACTCTTTTTTCATAGTTTTGCCCTGATTATCAATCAGAAGCGCCAACAGGTCAAATTCCTTTGCAGGCAGTTCTACGGATTTTCCATCGATAGTTGCTGTTTTATCTGCAAGATTGAGTGTCACGCCGTCCGCTGACAATGTATCACGTTGATACCGACGCTTGAATATCCCCTTTATCTTAGCGATAAGAATATCAATGTCATAGGGCTTTTCAATAAAATCGTCAGCGCCGAGGTCAAATCCGTTCAGCTTATCTTCCTTGTCAGTCCTTACACTTACAATCAGTATAGGAGTATCCGCATTTTCTCTAAGCTTAGAGCAGACAGCAAAGCCGTTCATATCGGGGAGATTGATGTCAAGAATTACAAGCCTTGCGCCATATCGCTCATAGAGCTGTACGGCACGTTCTCCGCTGTCTGCACTTGACACGGTATAGCCTTCCTCACGAAGAAAGTCAGTCAGCAGGTTAGCCAGCTCCTTATCGTCCTCCACTATCAGAATATCGGTCATAATATCACCACCTACAAGTGTTGTAGCATATCAACGGCGATATTGCAAGTATCACCAACCATGTTCCATAAGCCAGTTGTTCAGCTCTCTTTCACGGTCACGAAGCTCCTTGTCACCACCGTCAAAATGTCCTATTTCTTTTTCGCCGACAATCCCGCCGTCCACTATGTAAAGTACCCTGCTGCACTTGGCGGCAACCTTCGGGTCGTGGGTCACGCACATGATAGTCGTACCGTCACGGTTTAAGGAGAGCAGCTCGTTCATGACCTCATCAGAGCTTGAACGGTTGAGAGCGCCTGTCGGCTCATCGGCAAAGATCATCTTAGGATTGTTTATCATACTGCGGCAGATACAAGCTCTCTGAAGTTGTCCGCCCGACACCTCGTTAATATCATTGCCGCCCACATCGTCGATGCCGAGTCTGCGCATGAGCGCCCTGCCGCGCTCCTCGGTCTGCCTGCGGCTTTCCGTATTCTTTTTTGACTTTACCGCAGGAAAAATGATATTGTCAAGTACCGAAAGATTTTTCATCATGTACATCTGCTGAAAAATGAAGCCCATTTCATCAAGTCTGAGCCTTGCAAGCTCCTTATCACATAGTTTTGCCGTCTTTTTGCCGTTAAAGAATACCTCGCCTGCGGTCGCTTTGTCCATTCCCGAAACGCAGTAGAGCAACGTGCTTTTACCGGAGCCGGATGGACCCATGACAGCTACCATCTCGCCCTTGCCAATCGTCAGATCGACGTTTTTTAACACATTGTTCTGATGTTTATTCACAATATATGTCTTGCAAAGTCCTTTTGTCTGTAAAACCGTATTATTCATTATATTAATCCTCCTATGCTTATTCTATGCTTGCCGTATCGGAAGCCTTGATTGTTTTTGTGTAAAGCGCTGTCAGGAACGAGCCTGTAACGGTCACGCCGATGAGAATTGCCGGACAGATTACAAATATTTCCAGCGGGTCAAAATCACATTTCAAGCCTGATATATCGCCGATCATTTTACATATCCAATTCATCATCACATCGCTGATCGGCATAAGCACCGCCGAAGAAACGATGCAGGCAATAACCGATACGATTACAAATCTGAGCGAATGCTGTATGATAATACTGCCGTTCCTGACTCCCACTGCCTTCATCAGTGCAATCTCGCTTTTTTCCTTAGATATAAACGAACGCTCCATGAGTATGACAATCAATGCAGTTACAATCACGGTAATGACCATCATCATCTGCTTGATTGCATTCAGCGTATCGGATATTCCCGTAAAATTTTTGATAAAGTCCGAGGTCGAATACACCTTGTCGGTGTCGAGCAGGTCTTTCAGCTTTTCAATGTTTTGGTTTATCTGCTCTTTGCCCGGATTGCCGTCAAAGTGTATCTGCACTCCCCATATATTGCTCGCCGGCAGATTCCCAAGGTCAAAATCTTTATATAGAAAAGCAGCATGTCTGTCGAACGAAGAGTATGCTCCCGTGATGATAAACTCGTACTCTTTCTCATTAATTAATGCCGTTACCCTGTCGCCGACCTCTGCTCCTAAGTCATCTAAGGTGCTTATTGTTACTGCAATCTCGTCAGTCCTGCGTGGTGCGCTGCCCTCATCAACATAGAGAGTGTCATTTGTCTCGCCTTTCGTGATGTAGAAAATGATTTTTGCGGTTTTGTCTTTGTGTGATGTTTCAAATTGTGTGCCCGTTGTTATTGTGCATTTGCCGGGCATTCCGTTATCGGAAAGGAGCTTTTCGATATCAGGGATGATCTGCTTATACATACTCTGGTCTACTATGACTTCTCCCATTATTTCGTTATCTATGATGTGCGCTTCACTTGAGGGCACATCGAAGAAACGCAGTATCTTTTCACTTTTGAGTGTCAGTGCAAAATTTGACATGATCGTCATAAGTAATATACATAGCGTGAACACAACGATTATGATAGAAAACTGCTTCGGCGAGCTGACCACATCATTGACCGAGAGAAATGCAGATGACGGCAGCTTAGAGCGGCCTAAGTGCAGAAGGCTCTTTCTTCGGAATCGCTCGCCTGTCTGACCGTTTCTTACTGCGTCGATTGGTGAGAGTTTATTTATGCTGCGTGTGCATCCATAGCAGAATAGAAGGATAATGATTACTACCGCCACGGAGCTTAATAAACCCATAAGTGTACCGCTCTTGCTTCCCAGAACTATATTTTCCGATACTGTTTTCATCATCATATCCCCAAGGGGTACAGAACAAAAATATCCTATCAGTGTGCCGCTCACGGCAATGGCAAGATACTTGACGATATACAGGCTTCTTATACTGCCGTTGCCGATACCCACCGCTTTCATCACGCCGATCTCACGAAATTCCTCACTGATGGTAAAACCTATTGTAAAGCGCAGCACCACAAATGCTGTGAGCATCAGCAAGATACTGATCATCATTAAAATATAGGCGGGAATCATATCATAGAGATAAATATCCTTGCGTTCTTCCCGTGTGTTGACATACACACCGCTACAGCTCTTTGCAAGTTCCCTTATTTCATCAATGTCTGATGTATTTATATAAATCTGCTTGTAATTTATGATATGAGTGGCTTCGTCCTTGTCAAGATAGTCATAGTCATCAGAGTTTATGATAAGATATGGGGGATTCGTGTTTCCCGAACCAAACAACGCGCCTTTGAACCGCCCCATAAACTTAAGTGTGAGATGACTGTCACCGACATCAAGTTCCACCTCGTCGCCCACCTTTATATCTATGCCCTGTAAAAAAGGGGTATTGGCATAAAAGCAACCCTTGTCCACGCTTTCGATGATGTTATTGTTCTCATCAAAATAGTTGATTGCCATTTCATTATCGGAGATTAAACCGGCGGCATTAGTGAAATTATCAAATTCCTTTCCGTTATACTTAAAAAACTTTGAGCTGTATACACACAGCCAATGCTCAGTCGTTACTTCACTGATACATGCAAGCTCCCCTATCTTTTCCTCAAGATCGTTTTCCTCGCTGTTCATCATCATCACTGTGACATCGGGTACTTCCGCCGCATCAAAATAATGCTCTATACCGCCGGTTACGGCTATAATGTTGTTCACTGCCGCTGCTGCAAACATTGAGCATAAAATGACAAACAGAAGCAGAATGATGTTCATGGTCTTTTTGCGTTTAATGTCTTTTTTCAGTATTCTCCAGAACATAGTATATACCTCTTTTCATGCTTATAATTTTTCTACGTTATGAATCATAGCATAGAAATTCTTAACAAGTCTTTAACTTTTGGAGGAATATCCAAATTACATATTTTTGATGTTTATCAATGCAAAAGTAAAAATGGATATTCATAATGGCAACTTGCATAATTATAAAAGAGTCGATATACTATAATAAAAGTAACAATATCGCAAGAGGTTATTAATGGAAAAAGCATTGCTTGTAGGAATAAATCTGAATGATGGGGAAGATTATAAACTTTCACTCGAAGAGCTTGGCGCACTTGCTACAGCCTGTGATATGGAAGTGGTGGGAGTAGCGGAGCAGAACCTTACTGAGGTACACAAGGCGTTTTATATCGGTACGGGTAAGGTGGAAGAGGTAAAAGAGGAAGCGGAAGAAAAGGAAGCCGAAATAGTAATATTTGACAATTCACTTTCCCCGATTCAACTGCGCAACCTTCAGGATAGAATCGGTAAGCCGATTTTGGACAGAAGTACATTGATTCTGGATATTTTTGCCAGTCGTGCCAAGTCCAGAGAGGCTAAGCTGCAAGTGGAAGTGGCGAGGCTGCAATACATGCTTCCACGGCTGGTCGGTCTGCATGCGGCGCTTAGCCGCCAGGGTGGCGGCAGCGGTTCTTTGAGCAACAGGGGAGCCGGAGAGAAGAAGCTTGAATTGGACAGGCGTGTGCTGGAGCGTCGTCTGACAGAATACCGTCGGGAACTGAAGGAAGTAAGCGCCCAGCGGAAGACTCAGCGCAAACAGCGTGCAGGTTCCGGAATGCCGCGAGTGGCGCTTGTAGGTTATACGAATGCAGGTAAGTCTACTTTATTAAATGCCATGCTGGACACATATGGAGCGGATGAAGTTGACATAGAAGAGAAGAAAGTCATGGAAAAAGACATGCTTTTTGCTACGCTTGATACAACGGTACGTAGAATCGCGCCGGAAAATCATCACGCCTTTTTGCTGTCGGATACCGTAGGGTTTATTCATAAGCTGCCGCACCATCTGATAGAGGCGTTCCATTCGACGCTGGAGGAAGCCGGAGAGGCTGATATATTATTACAGGTGGTGGATTACAGCGACATTAATTATAAGGAGCAGATTGCAGAAACCGAGAGAACATTAAAGGAATTGGGTGCAGACGGGGTTCCCATGATTTATGTATATAATAAGGCGGATAAAGTAGAGTCGGATAGGCTCCCTATTGTGAAGCAGGATAGTATTTATATGTCCGCAAAAGAGAAAATCGGGTTGGAAGAATTAATTTGTCTGATTGAAAAAAAGCTTGCGGGAAGTTATCGTGAATGTACCATGTTGATTCCTTATATCGACGGCAGGGCAGTGTCTTATCTGAATGAAAATGCTGTGGTTCATGATACCCAGTATCAGGAAGATGGTGTTTTCATGAAGCTTAACTGTAAAGCGGAAGACTACCGTTATTATGAGAAATATATTGTGAGGCAATGAATATGCGTGAAATGGAATTTAAGATGGAGAGACCCGGTCTTCTTAAAAAAGGCGACCATATTACGGTAACGGAAGGCGTACTGCCAAGCAATTATTACTACACAATCGACCCGTCATTAGCCATGTCAGGCAACTTTCCTTTCAACGAGAGAATGTTAGAGCGCGAAGGCGAGGTTATAGAAATCATTGAAAACGCACGTGGCTATTATGTAAAGGCTGTATTTCAATAACCAGAACTTATTTACAATAAACAAAATAAGGTGCGATTACGCTTGCGACGAGCACCGTTTTTGTTTATTGTAAATAAGTTCGTGACTTATGATAACAGTTTAATAATTTATTAATAATATCATTAAGAAAGGTGGAGTCATTATGTTAAAGAAAATCGCAACAGACAAGGCGCCCGCTGCTATCGGGCCGTATTCACAGGGAATTATAGTAGATAAGATGCTTTTTGCATCGGGACAGATTCCGATTGACCCTGCAACTGGAGAGATTACCGGCAAGGATATCACGGAGCAGGCGCAGCAGGTAATGAAGAATGTAGGTGAAATCTTAAAAGAAGCGGGAACGAATTATGAAAATGTGGTAAAAACGACCTGTTTTCTTGCAGAAATGGCAGATTTTGCTGCATTTAATGCCGTTTATGAGAAATATTTCACACAGAAACCGGCTAGAAGCTGCGTTGCTGTAAAACAGCTTCCCAAGGATGTATTGTGTGAGGTTGAAGTTATAGCGTATCTTGGATAATTATATACATATAGAATGTATAACTTTGCGGAAAAATGCGTAAAATAACGGATAAAGATAACAGCAGAGTGATATCTGTTATTTTTACAGAAAAAATATACATGCGAGGTTATGCAGATGGATTATGTAAATGCTTTTTGGGTAGGAGGACTGATTTGCGCATTAGCGCAGATTCTGTTGGAAAAAACGAAGATGATGCCGGGACGTATCATGGTGATGCTTGTATGTCTGGGGGCGGTTATAAGTGTGTTCGGCTGGTACGAGCCTTTTATGGATTATGCCGGTGCCGGAGCAGGAGTGCCGCTTCTTGGATATGGTAACATACTGATGAAAGGCGTTAAAGAGGCAGTTGACAAAGAAGGGTTTATCGGTCTGTTTAAGGGCGGATTTACGAATGGGGCGGTAGGCTGTAGTGCGGCGCTTGTTTTCGGATATTTGGCGAGTCTTATATTTAAACCTAAAATGAAAAAATAGAAATGACCAATAGAGGAGTAAGCTTTTTATATGCAGGATAAAATATATGTATCCCCAAGCGGGGGAAATCCGGGATGCTTTACGAGTGTCTCAGATGCACTGCGCAGCATTCCGGAAGATAATCAAAATCCGGTGACGATTTGTATTGCGCCGGGAACTTATCATGAAAAAATAACAATAGACAGATCTTTTGTCACTTTAGAGGGCACAGGACAGAGCAGCGAGGACACTGTTCTTACATATGACGATTATGCCAACATAGTTATGGAAGACGGAATGAAGATGGGTACATTCCGTTCATATTCTGTGTTTATTGACGCCCATGATGTAACTTTGAAAAATCTTACCATAGAGAATGCATCAGGCGATTCCGTTACGCATGGTCAGGCGATTGCCTTATATGCGGATGGGGACAGGCTGATAGTGGATTCATGCCGTCTGGTCGGGCATCAGGACACTCTTTTTACTGGTCCGCTTCCGCCTAAAGAGATACAGAAAAACGGTTTTATCGGTCCTAAGCAGTACGCTCCCCGTATCAATGGAAGACATTATTATAAAAATTGCTATATCTGCGGTGATGTTGATTTTATTTTTGGAAGCGCGACTGCGTATTTTGAAAACTGCACTATTGAATCGTTGAAACGTTTTGAAGATGACGATAATGTGCCCAAGATTCAGGGTTACGTTACTGCTGCCTCCACGCCGGAAGGACAGGCATACGGCTATGTTTTTTACAACTGCCGTCTTATATCGAAAGAGTGCTTGACCGGTACGGTCTATCTTGGAAGGCCGTGGAGAGAATATGCCAAGACAGTCTTTGTGGAATGCTCATTCGGAAAGCATATACATCCTGAGCTTTTTCATGACTGGAACAAAGAAAACGCAAGGAATACTGTGTTCTATGCCATTGAAAACTGTGCGTATGCATCGGAGTCTGCATCTGCGTTCCCGCAAAAAGCAGATTTTGTACGGGAACTTGTTGGGGATCAGGTAGATGCTTTTGCCAAAGAACGGGTACTTGGCGAAGGTGACGGCTGGTGTCCTGACATATAGAAAAGTCAGGCTGATTAAATATAATCATGAAGGAATACGAGAATGGAAAGAAAAATTAAAATAGCATACATCGGCGGCGGTTCCAAGCTGTGGGCACGCACATTTATGTCAGACCTCGCGGTCGCGGAAAATTTGTCGGGTGAGATAGCGCTATATGACATTGATATGAAAGCCGCGGAGCGCAATGCTAAGATTGGCGTCTACATCAACCAGGACCCGCGCACAAAGTCAAAGTTTGAGTACAAGTTGTATGAGCGGATTGAAGATTCGCTTAATGGTGCGGATTTCGTTATATTTTCAATCCTCCCGGGAACTTTCAAGGAAATGCGCAGTGACGTTCATACGCCCGAGAAGTACGGAGTTTATCAAGCTGTCGGAGATACTGTTGGACCGGGCGGCGTGCTCCGAGCAATGCGCACCGTGCCGATATATGAGGACTTCGCGAGGAAGATACGCGATATTTGTCCGGACGCATGGGTCATCAACTTTACAAACCCGATGAGCATTTGCATCAAGGTTCTGTATGACGTTTTCCCGGAGATAAAGGCTTTTGGGTGTTGCCACGAGGTGTTTAACGCTCAGGAATTTTTGACTTGCGTGTTGAAAGAGATAAAGGGTATAAACGTTCACCGCAGTAAGATATATACCGATGCCAGCGGTGTTAATCACTTCACTTGGATAACCGAGGCGACTTATCAAAATATAGATTTGCTTTCACTGCTTCCCGAATTTATTGACAGGTTTTATGAGGAGGGTTACTTCGAACGCGAGGGACAAGACCGCTTTGCATTCAAGACCGACCCATTCGCATACGGCAATAAGGTGAAACTCGACCTGTATCGGAAATACGGCGTACTCGCCGCGGCGGGCGACCGTCACTTGGCGGAGTTTATGCCGAATATGTGGTATCTGAAAGATCCTGCGACCGTTAAGGAATGGCAGTTCGGACTTACTACGGTCGATTTCCGTGAGCATCAGCAGGCGGAGCGAATCACGGATAGTATTGAAATGGCAGAGGGACGCAAGAGCTTCCCGGTAGTGAAATCAAATGAAGAAGCAGTTGATCTGATGAAAGCGCTGCTTGGTTTCCAAACGATAGTGTCCAACGTAAATATGCCGAATCGAGGACAAATGCCGCAGATGCCGCTTGGCAGCATAGTGGAAACCAATTGCATTTTCTCGAACGATCAGGTGAAGCCGGTAGTGTCGAAACCGCTGCCCATAGCCGTCGCGAACCTCGTTTACCGTAATTGCGTGAACATAGACACGACCTACGAAGGTATCAAGGAACGCGACCTTGGAAAGATTTATTTGGCGTTTGCTAATCAGCCGCTTTGCAATACACTTTCCATGGAGCAGTCCAAAGAACTTTTTAAAGAGATGTGCTTAAATACGCGTGAATATTTGGACGATTTTTTCCCGCTCGACAAATATTTTGATTGAGCATTCTTATATACGTATGCAGGCTTAGTGAACTGTTGTTATTCACTCACGCAGTAAAGATGACCATTAAATTCCTTAAAGAGGCTTTCTTCTTTCTTACGCATAAATATGGTCAGGTCATTCTCGCCAAAGGATAGTTGGAAATGGACACTGCCTACATAAGAATCTATGATATGGGCTTTGATATAAAACGTACCATCATTAAGCCATGCGCCGCTCGCCGCATAATTTTGATTATAAATAGGAAAAGAGCCTGTCTGCATATTGCCTATTCCAAACTCGATGGTATATGGTTCATGCTTGTAAATAAAGGACAGGCTTCCGCTGTCTTGTTTTTTCGAAGCAGACGAAGTATTAAAATGAACGGCAAAGCTTTCAAATCCTGTATTTTGAGTCTGGACGCAGAAAGTTCTTCCGTTTATTTTTTCGACCATCTCACTGACTGTTTCAACAGACGCTGTGGTTATAAGGGGTTCTATTTTAAGCGATTCAGCTTTGTCTGCGAGAAGCCTCTCGCTTTCGGCATCTGCGGGCAATGCTTCGTCTTGAATATAGGGAAGAATCTCTTCATACAGGGCGTCATAAATCTGCTGGTTGCCGCCCCCGATATCCTGTGTATCTGCGGTAGTAACACAGATAATGTCATAATCGGGAAGGAAGATGATAAGCTGTCCGCCCATGCCGTAACAGGTATATCCATTCTTTTCACCACGCCAAAACTGCAGTCCATATCCCTGTGCTTCACTCGGAACAGGGGCGGTGACGCATGTTTCACTTATACAGGAGACTGCCATATCGATATAAGCCGGGGATATAAGCTGTTTGCCACAGACTAATCCTCTATGTGCAATAAAATATCCGAATTTAAGTAAATCCATAGGCAGTGCCACCAGGCCGGAGCCACCTATTGACACACCGAATGGGTCTTTGAGCATATATGACTGTTTAGAAAATCCCAGGCAGTCAAGCTTCTCTTTTAGATAATCCAACATGACCATACCGGTCATTTTTTCTACCAGAGCGCATAGTGTATGAGCGGCAGATGTGTCATAATGAAAAAGCTTGCCGGGCGGAAGAGTGGGAGGCGTGGTAAAGAAGCTTTCCACCCAGTCCGACTTCATATTAATTTTGTATGTAGTTGAGGCATGACAGGAGCGCATCATAAGCATATCCATAATTGTCATAGAAGCAATCCACGGATGAACCTCAGGCGGAAGTTTTTCGGGAAAGTATCTGACGATGTTGTCATCTAAAGAAAGCTTTCCTTCTTCGGCAAGCAGACCAATAGCAATAGAAGTAAAACTTTTGCTGATGGAAAACATTCGGTGCAGGGTATCGGCTGTGTATGGAGCATAATATCCCTCGAAGACAAGCTTGTCATGTCGCATGAGAAGAAGGCTGTGCATGGGAACCTTCCGATGACTCATTCGGTTAATAAAATTGATGATACACTTACCGGGAATGCCGGCAGCTTCCGGTGTTGTTGCTTCAAATGTCAGCATAAAATAGCCCCTTTCTTTTATTATAAAATTATAAAATGACATTGGTTTTAAATATGAAAATGAAATTTTCACAAGATATTATACTGCTATTTAT
>JAIDPH010000241.1 GCA_029062885.1 Lachnospiraceae bacterium | reverse complement strand
ACTTTATTTTATAAGGCTTCTATATCCCATTTGTGAAAAAAACATATCAGTTTACCAGAATTTTAAATTACAATATCTATAAAACATTTTCTATAGCCTTTTTAAAAGTTGAAATTTACTAATAAAGTTGATTACAAAAAAATTCCTCTTAACTATTAATGAATGTTCCTGCATGGCAAAAACATATCTATGCAGGAACATTCATTTTACTTATATTTAAACATAACAATACAAATCTATAATTTCGCAGCACTTGATCACTCCCATCTACACCCACAACATGTATCAATTGCGAAATAAGCAAAGCTCTACAACACTGACAAATCCGCCCTGCGGAAGTTTCTTCAAGTCCAATCAGATATTCTTTATCTCAGCAAAATCAATTTTTTGCAAATAAGTTTATAGCATATTTAAATATCCCATGTCTTATCTACATAAATATCAACTTCACCGTTATCTTTTGTTACCCTTGTAATATCTGTAAGTATTCCTGAAACAGAAGATGTTTCTGTTTCAATAAGATTCCCATTGGAATCAGTTCCACCACCATATACATAATTACCAGAGTTCTCACATCCGGTTGTTGTCGTCCAAGGTTCTTCCATTTTACATTCCTCCTAGTCTTTTTTCGGATCAATCTTAATTGTCTTTCCATCAGCTCTTTCAAATTTACCAACTGCAGGCTTACCGTTTGCTTTATTTACATTATTCGAACTCATTCTTCCGCTTTTACCAACAACATCAAAATTGATTTGGCCGCTTGAATGGTAAGAAGTATGTGAATAAGGAATACTGCTCGTTTTAGCCTCTTTTTTTCCCATTACCTTTTCTCCTTTCTCTTTTTTATAATACCAAGGCTTTTGTTTGAAAGCCTTTGCTTTACCAAAGTGTCTGGAAGGTATATTTTCCCTTTATCTCCTTAACTTCCAGAATATTAATCTGATTTTTGTCTTATTTTCCTTCTACTATAATGTCTTATATTTCTTTTATAAGTATGACATTTAACTGCCACCAACAAAATTACTCGAAATCTCGCTCCCTTGTTACTGTTCTCTTCACACATCACTCTAACCACAGTCAAAAATAGAAGTGACCAAACAAGTCATATTCCTGTTAATGCACTAATTATATGCAAAGTCACAAAATAGAATATAACTTTCAAAATATCCTCCGACCATTTGTGCGGCGGAGAGGTTCTACACGTGCCGAATAACACACATGTACTCAACTTCCCAATGCAATTCAATATTCCCTATTATAGGTATATAAAACCATCAATTTCCACCAGTTGACATCATATCCACAATAACTGTTTCTTTTATTAAAAATCTGCATATAATTAGCAACTATGTATATAGTAACTAATTATATGTAATTCGTCAAGATGTTACTTTTTAGATAGTATGTATATAGAGGTGCTATAACATGAAGAACAAATTATTCACAATGAATCAATATGGAAGAATTACAATAGATATTAAGACATTTATGGATGAGAAGGGTATTAATAGAAATATGCTATCCAGAGCTATTAACGCCCGTTTTGAGGTTATTGATAAATGGTACAATGGGCATGTAGAAAAAATTGATGCGGATGTACTTGCCCGCATCTGCTTTGTATTAGAATGTACTCCGGGGGATATTATTCACTATATCGAATCTGATTAGCAATTTTACACTCCACACAAACCGGTCAATTTTGCTACAACCATATGCGCAGCCTTATATGCACTATTTAGAGCGAAATTCGCAAGAAGATGTTCTCAATAAAAAATCTCATTATTTGTCAGTTTATTGTCCATTTATCAGTCAGCCAATATTCTTGCTTTGTATTCATCCGCAACTTTCCGTATGATGTAATCTATATTTCTTTTTCCTAAATTCACGAAAATCAATAATTTTTAGGATTCTCCTTTTGTGGATTAAAGATAATCAATACAATTATTAAAGATGTCAAGGAATTTTGACACACCTTTTCTTCTTTTGGAAAAGACTTTTGATAGAAAAATATTTTAGTATTTGCTAAACTCATAGTCGAAGGGAGGCTAAGTTGTTAAAATGAATATTGGAGATAAGATTAAAAATGCCCGCGAGGAAAATAATCTCACGCAGACACAGGCATCAGAAAACTTAATGGTTTCCAGGCAAACTATCTCAAATTGGGAAAACGGGAAATCATTACCGGATATATTGAGTGTAATCCGAATGAGCGAACTCTACAAAATAAGTCTGGATGAGTTATTGAAAGGAGATAAAGCTATGATGGAAAAAATTGAAAAAGATGCTGAAATAAGCAAAACCGAAAGGAAAATTCTAAACTATGCAATGATTTCCATTTTATCAGGTATTATGGTACTTGTACTTTGTAAACTTTATGAAGATAATCCTGTCATTCAATTTCTTAATGGTGCAATACCTTGGATATTTCTGGGATTGACATTTTTGTTTTGGATTTTGTCTTTGCATAAACTGAGTAAAGTGTGAGTACAGATGTAATCCGATATTTCTTTTTCTTATTTTATCGTAAAAAACAGCCATCTCTATAAGATGACTGTTTTTGATGTTATATAATCTCTACCTCTATCTACCCTGATGTTTACATTCCAATCAAGGAAGAAAAGTCACCCATCATCTCGGATATTTTAATCTGCTGTGGGCAGACCTGCTCACAGCTTCTGCATCCGACGCAGCTGGCGGGTCTCTTTTCCTGAGGCATGCTTGCCACTGCCATTGGAGCGATAAAGCCGCCGCCTGTAAGTTTATGCTCATTGTATAAAGCAATCAAATCCGGAATAGGAAGCTTCTTCGGGCAATGGCTGGTGCAATAATGACACGCTGTACAAGGAAGCCCTCCCTTTCTGGTTTCCTCATCCGCATATCTTACCAGAGTATCAAATTCTTCTTTACTTAACGGCTCATCAGTCTCATATGTGGCAATATTGGCTTTAAGCTGCTCCATATCTGACATACCGGACAGCACCATTGTCACGCCGGGAATGCTTTGCAGGAAACGGAATGCCCAGCCGGGAACCGTTTCATTTGGACGCATGGACTGCATCGCCGCTGACATTTCTTCTGAGGCTTTTGCCAGCTTTCCGCCCCGCATAGGTTCCATAACCCAGATAGGAATATCGGCTTTTTGCAACATTTCTACCTTTTCCTGTGCCTTCTGGAAATGCCAATCCATATAGTTAATCTGAAGCTGACAGAATTCCATATGCTGTCCATATGCATCCAGAAAACGCTTGATTACTTCTGCGCTGCCATGCGCCGAAAATCCGAGATGCCTGATGCGGCCATTCTCCTTCTGTTTAAGCAGATACTCTAAAATTCCATATTTCGGGTCAAGATATTCATTTATATTCCCTTCATATACATTATGGAATAAATAGAAATCAAAATACTCTGTCTGGCATTTTTCAAGCTGTTTCTCAAATATTTCTTCCACCTTATCCATATTGGAAACATCATATCCCGGAAATTTAGTTGTAAGATAATAGCTCTCCCTCGGATATCTTGAAAGGCACTTTCCGGCTACCAGCTCCGAATTACCGTCATGGTACCCCCACGCCGTATCAAAGTAATTGATACCATTCTTGTAGGCATAGTCAATCATTTCTGCGGCTGCTGTCTCATCAACTTCACCGTCATTGCCATTAAGCACGGGCAGACGCATCATACCAAGCCCCAAACCGGATAACTGAATGTCCTGAAATTTTCTGTAAATCATATACTTGCTCCTCCTTATTTAAATTTTTCCTGTTGCCTGTAAAACGACATATCCCATCATCTGTTTATTCAAGAGACAGCGTTACCGTAACATCTCCGGTTCCCAACGCCTCTCTCAATTCTTCTACATCTACATTATCAATTTTTCCGATTGGTGTCAAACTCCATGAATTTGTATCATAGTAAATTGCAAGCGTTCTGCCCTGATACAAAATAATATCGCCCGCCTGCGTGTTCATCTGTTCATTGTTCTGCGGCAGCGTAGTACCTAAGTCCACTCCTTTTTCCATGCCGGCATAATCGCTCATATTTAAGGTAAGCGGACCATCTGCCATCAGTTCTTTCAATGCATCCACTGAAGAGTTTTCCGCCAGTGATGCTGTAAAAACGGTATCTCCAACCTGAATTTTCATTTTCATATCCGTATCCTCCTTTTCTGTGTTTTCCAAAACAACTTCTTCCGGCTGAATCTCTGTCTGTAATTCGCTTTCCGCTACTGTTTCCGGTTCTATATTTACATTTTGCGCCTCTTTACTGTTTCCACAGGCTGTTATCATAAAAAATACCATGAAAGGCAATACCATACAAATAAGTTTTTTCATGTAATACGCAGCTCCTTGTCTTATATTGCTTAGTGCAAGCTCCTCAAATGTTCCTAAAACAATATGCGATATGTTTGCTTTTACTGTGCAAAAAAACAAACATATCCTTCTGCCTGATTTATATAAAGTCCACCATTACGAGGATGATTTACATCTTGATTATCGTAGAGTATAAGCACTTTTACATTTTTCCTTTCCTGTTCCTCAATAGCGTTCTCGCCGGGAAACCAATCAAGCACCATAGTACTTTCCATATCATGGTTAGCCCATGATGCAAATCGATTATCATATATATATTCATATGTATATATTGTTGCATATTCTGCATAAGTATCATAAACTTCCTGTAAATAGGATTCGTCTGCATAGAAGAAAAGTTTATGATATCCGGTGCCCTGAAGGAAATTTGGAAGGCATACCCATTCAACATCAGATGCCAAATCAGGAATTTTATCCGGAAAATAATAATACCTTTGTGAATCTTCTGCTTTTAAAGATGCGATATCATTTTTATATTCATAACCGGCGTGGTATGGGAATAGAATATTCAAATATAGTCCAAAATACCAAAGAATTAAAATAACAAAAATATTCTCCACTATATCTTTACGC
>JAIDPH010000240.1 GCA_029062885.1 Lachnospiraceae bacterium | reverse complement strand
CCTTCATATAGGTTATGACGGCACGGAAGATGAGATGCGCGAGAAATCCAAACGCAACATTACTCTTTTAGAAAAAGAACTGGAAACCCATGGTGCCGACCCCTACATCTATTACCAGTTAGGCCAAAGCTATCGGAAACTGCATGACTTCGAGACTGCTTTCCGCTATCTTGATCTGGGGCTCTCCATGGATGTAGATCCTGCATTGGATTATGTGCAGAATATGGTGGAATCCTATGGTTATACCCTATTAGACTTAAGGCGCAATCAGGATGCTCTCGGTCTGCTTGATATCTACGACGAATTTGCCACGCGTGCCGACTTCGTATTCCTGATCGGACTGATCTACATGAATAACGGATTCCTTGATCAAGCTATAAATGAGTTTAAAAAAGCTACTACCATGGAAGAGTTTGCAGTGGAAGGCGTCAATAATTATAAAGCCTATTATAATATCGGTGTTATCTATGAATGTACCGGATATACGAAAGAAGCCATAGCCTCCTATCGGAAATGTGGTGATTACCTGCCCGCTAAGGCAAGAATTCAACAGCTTTCATAATGGCTTCTTATTTTATGATAAACTATATAGTAAAATATTACACTAAGGTCAGGGTAGTCATATGGAAATACATGAATCCTCAGAAGATTATTTAGAAACGATACTTATTTTAAAAGAGCGCACCGGTCAGGTTCGTTCCATTGACATTGCAACCGAAATGAATTACTCCAAGCCCAGTATCAGCGTAGCTATGAAAAAACTACGCGAGAATGGTTATATTGAAGTGGACCAAAGCGGTTTTATCACTTTAACCGATTCCGGTTATGAGATTGCATCGAGCATCTATGACCGGCATAAGGTGCTGACCAACTTCTTTATCTCACTGGGAGTAAACGAGAAGACTGCTGCCGAAGATGCCTGTCGGATAGAGCATGACTTAAGCCCTGAGACTTATGAGAAAATCAAGGCGCACGCACTGAAAACGGTCGGATAGGCGACACGCTGCACCTCACCGGCAGAACTGAGGATATCTATGAAAATACTGTTTATCGAATGGGCAAGTTTTGGAAACAATGACATGAAAGAGGCTTTTATTGCGGAAGGACATACGTTAGTCTGCTATCCTTTCTCCAACAAAAACCCCAGACAGGACAAGGAATTGGAAGAGCACCTGACATCCACTCTCCGTCATGAAGTGCCTGATGCTGTTTTTTCATTTAATTATTATCCTGTCATCTCTAACGTCTGCAAAGAAGAAACTATCCGCTATATTTCATGGGTCTACGACAGCCCGTACGTGCTGCTCTATTCCTGCACTGTGATCAATCCGTGCAATGCAATCTATGTGTTTGACAAAGAACTATATCTGGAGTTCCACAATGCAGGGATAGAGACTGTCCATTACATGCCTATGGCCGCAAACACCGAGCGGTTAGACAGAATCACAATACAAACTCCAATTGGCGACACCTCACGAAAAAATTCAGATTCCCGTTATCTGTATGACATCTCATTTGTAGGCTCCCTCTATACAGAAAAACATAACTTCTTTGACCGCATGACAACTCTGTCCGATTACAGCAAAGGCTATCTGGACGCTATTATGTCTGCCCAGATGAAAGTACAAGGCTATAACTTTATTCAGGAATCTCTGGCTCCTATCATGGATGACCTGTATCATGCACTTCCTCTGGAGCCCAATCCAGACGGTGTAGAGTCCAAAGAATATCTCTATGCCCAGTATATGATCAATCGTAAGATAACCGGATTAGAGCGTGCGCAATTAATTCAGGCTATTACAGAACACTTTCACATGGATCTGTTTACCCCTAACAGCAGCTTTGCTATGCCCAATCTCACTAACCACGGAACCGTCGACCCATATGAGCAGGCTCCAGTTGTATTTAAACAAAGTAAAATCAACCTGAACATCTCTCTTCGGAGCATCAAGAGCGGCATTCCGCTCCGCGCCTTTGACATCATGGGCAGCGGCGGATTCCTTTTGAGTAATTTTCAGGCTGATTTTCTGGACGACTTCATTCCCGGAGAAGATTTCATCTATTATGAAAGCCAAGAAGACTTGTTAAATAAAATCCATTACTATCTAAGCTACAATGAAGAGCGTGCCGCCATCGCCAAGAATGGGCATGATAAAGTCGCTAAAAGCCATACCTTTCGTCACAGAGTGCGGGAGTTTCTGAGGTAATAATCCACATCTTTCTCTATTTTAGAAAAATATCTATTCATAGAAAGGACGTACGAATAATGCTTGATATAAATATAAGTATTGCTATCAATCATAAATATACAAAAT
>JAIDPH010000024.1 GCA_029062885.1 Lachnospiraceae bacterium | reverse complement strand
CTTCACATTATTTGCATGGATAATTTCACAGGATTTAGGGTCTACTTGGCGCAGCCTTTCAAAAAGCACTTCGCTGACCTGTTCTTTTGCTATGTCCTCTAAATGCTGCCTGAATTCTTCATCTTCGTCAGTTTCCGCAAAATCAATATCATAGAGAACTGACTGTATATAGAAGCCTGTCCCTCCCACTAAAATCGGAATTTTTCCGCTGTCATATATTTTTCTCATGGCTTCCTTTGCCATGGACTGGAACCTGACTACATTAAACTCTTCCGTAGGCTCCAGCACATCAATCAGATGATGCGGTATGCCTGACATTTCCTCTTTAGTGATTTTGGCTGAACCGATATCCATGTGTTTATATACCTGCATAGAATCGGCGGAAATGATTTCTCCACCTATATCCTTTGCCATTGAAATTGATAGGGCAGATTTGCCTGCGGCCGTCGGCCCTGTCAAGATTATTAAAGGTTTCATATTGTAACAATCCTTTTAAATTTCTTTTCAAGTTCATACTTACTCATGGAAACAATGGTCGGCCTGCCATGAGGACAATTGTATGGATTATCCAAAGAAAGCAGCTCGTCAATCAAGACTTCCATTTCCGCTTTAGTGATGCACATATTGCCCTTGACTGCCGCCTTGCACGCCATAGTAGCAATTTTAATCCGTATACTCTCAGGAGTGCCGGAAACGTTCTCATCAGATAACTCATCCAACAGTTCATAGAGTAATTCCGTTTCCCTGTATCCATATAAATCCATCGGCACGCTGACAAGTGCATAATCATTGCCGCCAAATTCCTCAAGCACAAAACCAAGAGCCTCAAAATGCTCCATGTTCTGTAAAAGGCAGGCTTTTTCCTTACCGCTTAAGGTAATAACAGCAGGCGGATTTAGACTTTGCGAAACAATGTTTTTTTCATTGAACTGCTTAATAAGACGTTCATACTTAACTTTCTCATGAGCGGCATGCTGGTCGATAATCAGAAGCTTATCCTGATAAGAAACCAGCCAGTATGTATTAAAAATCTGCCCGATTATTTCATAATGCTCTCTTGCTTTCGCGCTAAGAAGTTTGTCGTCAAATAATTCTAGTTGCTCATGCTTAGAAACCGATACAGGTGCCTTAGCCTGTTCATATTTTGATTCATCCAATCGCTTGCTTTCGCTATGAATAGGCTGAATCGATACCGTATTCTTATCTTTGTTCATATAATTCACAGGCTCACGAAATAAACCTGTATCAACCGTAGCAATGCCTGCTTTAAACCTTTCTTTCTCAATTCTGGCTGTCTCAAATGGTTCAGGTGCTGCCGGCGTTTTAGGGGACTTCGCTTCATTTTTTGTTGAATCATTTTTTGCCCCACTATTTTCAAACGTTACCTCAGGTATCATTTCCTGTTTGTGCAGAAAACCGAATATGATATCCCGCACCAGCTCATAAAACTCCTGTTCTCCCGCAATTTTCACTTCCATTTTTGCAGGATGGACATTAACGTCAATTCGTTTTGTATCAATGTTAAAATGCAGAACACAAAACGGAAATTTATGCTGCATAAGATATTCTTTATAGCCATCCTCTACAGCCTTGCTGAGCAGGCTGCTTTTAATATATCTGCCGTTGATGTAAAAAAGTTCATAATTTCTGTTTGAACGGTTTATAATAGGTTTCCCTAAAAAACCGTCAATTGAAAAGCCTTCTCTTTCAATATGGATTTCATTAAGCTCTTTTACAATATCTTTCCCATATATACGGTAAATAATCTCTTTTAAATCATTATTTCCGGAAGTATGGAATCTGTTCTGATTATTTATTATGAAATTAAATGCAATCTGAGGATGTGACAATGCAAGATGCTCCATCAGGTCAACCACATAAGAACCTTCTGTCTGCGGCTGTTTCAGGAATTTTTTACGCGGCAGCGTATTATAGAAAAGATTCCGCACTATCATTGTCGTACCATTCGGTACTCCGACTTCTTGAAACTCTTTCTCTACGCCGCCTTCTATTACATAACGGACACCCGTTAAATCCTCTTCAATTTTGGAAATGGCTTCTACCATGGAAACTGCTGCGATACTTGCCAGCGCCTCGCCGCGGAATCCCAGGCTGACCAGTTTGGTCAAATCATCGGCTGATACAATCTTGCTGGTAGCATGCCTTAAAAAAGCATTCCTTATCTGCGACCTCTCGATTCCGCTTCCGTTATCCGTTACCCTGATTAGTGAAATTCCGCCATCCTTTATTTCTACCGTAATAGCGTCAGCGCCTGAATCAATGGCATTCTCAACAAGTTCCTTTACCACACTCGCGGGACGCTCCACCACCTCGCCCGCGGCAATCTTATCTATTGTCTGATTATCCAAAATGTTGATTCTCATATATTATTTTTCACACTTTCCAGCGATTTCTCAACTTATTCTGCAGCCTATACAACGTATTGAGTGCATCTATCGGAGTCAGATTCTGAACATCGACTTCCTCAAGTTCCTTAATCACATCCTCATCCTTTACAGTATCGAAAAGAGATATCTGCTCTAAATCTACTTCATCATATTTTACAGGCTTAACTTTTTCATTTTTTATATTGATTTCTATATTCTGTACTTTTTCCGTAATGTCATTATCGCTAAGCTGATTTACGATTTCCTTAGCCCTGTCGATTACCATATCCGGCACTCCTGCAAGCTTGGCAACCTGAATACCATAGCTCTTATCAGCCCCTCCCTTAATAATCTTACGAAGGAACACAATATCATCGCCTTTTTCTTTTACGGCAATACAGTAATTGTTCACATTGTCCATCTTACCTTCTAACTCCGTCAACTCATGATAATGAGTGGCAAAAAGAGTTTTTGCACCCAGAATTTTACGGTTGCTTATATGCTCAATTACCGCCCATGCGATGCTTAAACCGTCAAAAGTAGACGTTCCCCGTCCGATTTCATCAAGTACCAGAAGGCTGTTGGAGGTTGCGTTTCTAAGGATATTTGCTACCTCATTCATCTCTACCATAAAAGTAGACTGGCCGCTTGCAAGATCATCGGATGCTCCTACCCTTGTAAAAATCCTGTCCACTATACCGATATTGGCTTTTCTGGCAGGAACAAAGGAGCCAATCTGCGATAACAGCACAATCAATGCTGTCTGACGCATATATGTCGATTTTCCTGCCATATTAGGCCCTGTAATTACAGCGATACAATGCTTTCCGTTATCCAGATAAGTATCATTGGAAATAAACATATCATTTTGAATCATCTGCTCTACTACAGGATGTCTGCCGTCTTTGATATCAATTATGCCTTTTTCATTTAATGTAGGTCTGACATATCGATTACGTTCCGCCACATATGAAAGAGAAGTTAAAACGTCTAATTTTGCAACTGCCCGCGCTGTCTGCTGGATTCTTTCAATTTGTGCGGCAATCGTCTCCCTCACATTGCAAAATGCGTCATATTCCAGTGAATACAGCTTATCCTCCGCGTTTAAAATAGTATCCTCCAACTCCTTAAGTCGCGACGTTGTATAACGTTCTGCATTAGCAAGGGTCTGCTTTCTGATATAGTCCTCGGGAACCATATTCTTATAAGAATTTGTAACTTCGAAATAATATCCGAAAACCTTATTATATTTGATACGCAGATTCTTGATTCCGGTACGTTCCCTGTCCTCATTTTCCAATGCTGCAAGCCAGTTTTTTCCCTCTGTCTTAGCGTGTCTTAGTCCGTCAATTGTTTCGTCAAAGCCTTCTTTGATAATGCCCCCTTCTTTGACGGCAATCGGTGGGTCTTCAACAATGGCATCGTCTATCAGATGAAACAAATCGGACAAATCATCCATTTCTGCACGGATTTCCTTAAGTAATTCGGCATTCGTATCTTTTAAAACCATCTTTATAGAAGGCAACATTTCCAAAGAACTGCGGAAAGCGATTAAATCTCTTGGATTAGCTGACCTGTAGCTGACTTTCCCAAGAAGCCTCTCCAAATCATATATTGGATTCAGGTATTCCCTGAGTTCGTCTCTGAGCATACTGTTTTTGCAAAGCTCTTCTACGGTATCTAAGCGCTTTTCAATCGACTCCTTATCAATTAGCGGCTGCTCTATATATTTACGAAGCAGCCTGCCGCCCATTGCAGTCTTGGTCTTGTCAAGAACGCCTAACAGAGAGCCTTTCTTCTGTTTCTCACGCAGAGTTTCAAGCAGCTCCAGATTTCTCCTTGTAGCGCTGTCGAGTAACATATATTTACTAGTCAGATATGGGTAAAGATGCGTAAAATGCTCCAAAGACGTCATCTGTGTTTCATAAAGATACTGCATGAGCGTACCTGCAGCAATCAGTCCAACCGGAAAGTCTTCAATTCCAAGACCCGTCAGGGTGTTTACATGAAAATGTTTCAATAAGCATTTCCTGCATGTGTCTTCATCAAAATAATGGGTATCGAGAGGATACACCATAACTCCAATGCGGTTTTTCATTTCATCAATATTCAAACCGCTTACAAGGAGAGCTTCATTGCAGATAATCTCGGAAGGTTCATATTTATTGACTTCATCCTGTAATTTCCGTAAGTCATCAACCTCTGTCAGATAGTAATCTCCTGTGGTGACATCTGCTACGGAAATTCCTATCTTTTCAGGAAAATAAGAAACGCATAGGATATAATTGTTTTTGCTATCATCCAATGCCTGTATATCCAGATTGGTTCCGGGGGTTACTATTCGTGTTACTTCACGTTTAACAAGACCTTTTGCCAGCTTAGGGTCTTCAACCTGCTCGCAGATAGCGACCTTATATCCTCTCGATACCAGCTTATTCAGATAGCCGTCTACAGCATGGTACGGAATCCCACACATGGGTGCCCGTTCATCCATTCCACAGCTTTTTCCTGTCAGCGTGATTTCCAACTCTTTGGATGCAGTCTGAGCATCCTCAAAAAACATTTCATAGAAGTCTCCCAAACGGTAAAAAAGAATACAGTCCGGGTATTCCTTCTTAGTTTCAATATATTTCTGCATCATGGGCGTTAATTCGGGCATGATTTTTACCATCTTTCTGTATTTTATATTATATGTCCTGTATAATAAAATCCGTGGCATTCATCCAACGAAACCATAACAAGTTTTCCTATGTATGAAACATCTGCCGGAAAATGAACCAGCATGTTGTTTGAAAGCCTTCCTGTTACAAGTGTAGAATCCTGTTCATTAATTTCTTCCACAAGCGCTTCCATAACCTGTCCCTTAAGCAGGAGCGCTCTTTCCTTAGCTGTATCCTGCACAGTCTTTAATAACCTGTCAAAATTTTCCTTAACAATTCCCTCAGGAATCTGATTTTCCATCGCCGCGGCTTTTGTTCCTGTTCTCTTTGAATATATAAATGTAAAAGCATTGTCAAAACCTGCTTTTTTTACTACATCAATCGTTTCATCCACATCTTCTTTAGTCTCACCGGGGAAACCAACAATGATGTCGGTTGTTATTGCGATATCCGGAATGGCTGCTTTTATTTTCTCAACAAGTGTAAGGTACTGTTCTTTGGTATATCTTCGGTTCATAGCCTGCAAAATACGGTCAGAACCTGATTGCAGCGGCAGATGTAAATGATGGCATATTTTCTTTGAATCTTTCATGACCGATATAAGCTCGTCGGATAAATCTTTGGGATGTGAGGTCATAAACCTGATTCTTTTTATACCGTCTATATTTTCTATTTCCTGTAATAACTTAGCAAAAGTTATCGGTTGCTCTAAGTTTTTTCCATAAGAATTGACATTCTGGCCAAGCAGCATGATTTCCACAACACCATCAGCCGCCAGCCGTTCAATTTCACGAATGATTTCTTTCGGCTCTCGGCTGCGTTCCCTGCCTCTGACATAAGGCACTATGCAGTAGCTGCAAAAGTTATTGCAGCCAAACATGATATTGATACCGGACTTATAAGAATACTTCCTGTTTACCGGAAGTTCCTCCACGATATGGTTTGTTTCCTGCCAAATGTCTATAATTGTCTTTCTTTTATTATTCTTTGACAATTTTTCACATTCATAAACTTCTGAGCTTTCGAACATTGTCGCAAGGAGCTCCGCAAATTTAAAAATATTATGAGTACCAAAAATCAAATCTACAAAACGATAGCTTTTCGTAATTTTATCGATTACCGATTGTTCCTGCATCATACAGCCACATAATGCTATCCTTAAATGTTGATTTTTCTTTTTCATACTGCCAAGATAGCCAAGTCTGCCATAAACCCTCTGATTAGCGTTATCCCTGACCGTACATGTGTTGTATATGATAAAGTCCGCTTTCTCTTCAGCCTCAGCTTCTTCATATCCGACCTTGCATAATATGCCTGCAAGCTTCTCAGAGTCTCTGGCATTCATCTGGCAGCCGAAAGTCTGTACGAAAAATGTCGGACGGCGTTTCAAATCTTTTTCTAGCTCTATGGTATACTGACGGCATTTCGCCATATAAAAATACTGTCTGGAAGGTTCCTCTGTCGGCGGTTCCGCATTTACGTCTATTTTATCTAAATCAATTTCCTGAAACATTTCTCTTGATTTTCTCCCTTAACTTATGACACACTGCACATATAACACATTATACCATAAAGCTCCATCATTTTCATCAATACTTTTGTAATATTTATACGGCTATGCCCGAAAGCATAGCCGTAATGTGAAGTCATATAATATAAATAATTTAGTTTAGTCTACACAGATTAATTCATATTCCTTAGTCCCATACCCCAGCTGCGCCGCTGCATCAATCGTATGTGTACCATGCAGTGATTCCACTCTTTGAATAAAATGATCACGTCCCGGATCGTTTGACTGGTAAATCAAGTCCATACATGCCTGATCAAGCGCAACAGGATCCAGTGACGACAAAATACCGATGTCCGCCATACATGGGTCTTCTGCTACTGCACAACAGTCACAGTCTACGGAAAGATTGCACATCATGTTGACAAATGCTGTATTTCCCTTAAAATAATCCATAATACTGCCGGCAGCATCCGCCATACATTCACAAAATGTATCCTGATCTGCCATATGATCCCATACTATAGTCTGGTCATTGGTAAACCCTGCGGAATGAATCAATGCCTTTCCCTCGCTGGAAGCACATCCGATAGCAAGCTGCTTTAATGCTCCGCCATAACCGCCTGCCGGATGTCCTTTAAAATGCGCAAGAACCAGCATAGAATCATAATTTTCAATATTTTTTCCTACATAATTCTCTTTAAGTACCTTTCCGTTTGGAATCGGAAGTACGATATCAGGACCCTCAGCGTCCATCAGATCCACTTTAAAATATTTTGTCCATCCATGATCATTCATCAGTTTTTTATGCTTTTCAGTAGAGTTTCTGGCTCCGTCATAGGCAGTGTTACACTCTACAACCGTACCGTTTACAGCCTCTACCATTGGCCGCATAAATTCCGGACGCAGATAGTTCTGATTTCCTTCCTCTCCTGAATGAACCTTTACTGCCACCTTTCCGGGCAACTCTCTTCCTAAAACCTTATACATCTCAATAACAGTTTCGGGTGTAATCTTCTTAGTAAAATAAACTCTTGCTTTTTGCATCTTTAAGCTACCCCTTTCTTCTTTATATTTTTTTACAGCACGCAACTGCCAATGCTCCCGGCCCTATATGGCAGGACACGCTTAAAGACAACGGATCCATATGGATATCAAAACCGGGGAATGCTGCTTCAACCTCGCTTTTAAACTGGTTTGCTGCATCCAAGTCATAAGTATACGCCATTTCAAGCCATATATTATCAGGAGTTGCCCCTCCGAAACGATTGTTCATATCGTTGCGTATTGCATTAATCATCGTAGTTTTGCCCTGAGACACTGTACGAGCTTTAGCAAAAGCATCAAGTTTTTCTCCCTGAATCTGCAAAACTGGCTTTAATTTCAAAAGCGTACCAAGCGCTGCCGCCGCGGGTGTGATACGACCGCCCTTTTTTAAGTAATATAACGTATCCAGCATAATATAAATACTGGAATTAAATTTATCTTTTTCAAGAAAATCTTTGATTTCTGCAGCGTTCATGCCTTTTTCCACTAAACTAAGCGCATCCAGCGCTGACTGTCTCTGTGTAATGGAAATACGCTGATTATTGACTACCTGTACCTTGCCCTCGTAATCCTCGGCAAGCATCATAGCGCTCTGGCAGGAACCGCTAAGACCGCTTGACATCGGAATATGCACTATTTCATCATATTCTTTTAACAGCTCGTCCCATAGATTCATGACAGATTCAGGAGTCGGCTGGCTTGTAACTACATTTGCTCCGGATGAAAGCTTCTTATAAAATTCTTCCTGGGTTAATGTAATATCCTCATAAAATGTTTCATCATCAATCATAAACGGCATAGGAAGAACCGAAATACCCATTTCCTTTGCCTGTGCCTGTGTAATTCCGCTGTTACTGTCCGTAACAATTGCAATTTTAGCCATAACACTATTTCCCCCTTCTTAATACAACTCATTTTAAGTTTACGTTTAAATAGTTCTAAAGTCAACAGCATTTTCTCCCGACGCTTCTATATATTTCCGCAGTGTCAGATGAGCATCTTTATTTAAATCAGGATCATTTTCAAGGATTTCGTCTGCTTCATCGCTTGCTTGTTGTAAAATGGAAGCATCTGTAAAGACATCCCCCAGCCTGAATTCCAGATTTCCACTTTGTCTGATACCGAACAAATCTCCCGGACCACGCAGTTTTAAGTCCTGACTTGAAATATAAAATCCGTCATTGGATTTGTTCAGTATTTTCAACCGTTCCATTGTCTCTTTATTTTCCGACGCGCTTACAAAAATACAGTATGACTGGTGCTCTCCTCGTCCTACACGTCCACGAAGCTGATGCAGTTGGGCAAGTCCGAATCGTTCTGCATTTTCCACCATCATAACAGTTGCATTGGGAACATTGATACCGACCTCAATTACTGTAGTTGATACCAGTACATCAATATGATGGGCTTCAAAATCTTCCATGATTCTGTTTTTTTCTGCCGGCTTCATTTTTCCATGAAGCGAGGCAACCTGTATAGATGGCGGAAGAACTGCTTTCAGCTTAGCTGTATATGAATTAACATCTTCTAAGTCCTCCATCTCACCCTCTTCCACCATCGGACAGATAACATATGCCTGTCTTCCTTCTTTTACTTCCTTTTCAATAAAGCGGTATGCGGTATCACGATAAGATGTACCAACTACACAGTTTTTTATCGGAATCCTGTCCGCCGGCAATTCGTCTAACACAGAAATGTGAAGGTCTCCGTATAAGATAATGGCAAGCGTTCTTGGAATGGGCGTAGCGCTCATAACAAGCACATGAACCGAATTACCTTTTTGCGCCAGCGATTCCCTTTGCCTGACACCGAAACGATGCTGCTCATCAGTAATAACAAGAGCAAGTTTTTTATAATTTACCTTTTCCTGTATCAGAGCATGCGTGCCAATAATAATATCCGCGTCGCCGTTTTCTACCTGTGAGTAGATTGTCTTTCTGTCCTTAGCAGGGGTAGAACCTGTAAGCAGAACCGGATTAATACGAAGCTTATACTTATTTTTAAGCTTTTGAAGCGATTCGAAATGCTGTCTTGCCAATACCTCCGTCGGAGCCATCATTGCTCCCTGACAGCCGTTAGCCACACACATTATAAGTGACAGGAATGCAAGAATCGTTTTTCCCGAACCAACATCACCCTGAATCAGCCTATTCATTATCGAATCACCGCATAAGTCAGCTTTAATTTCAGACCATACTTTCAGCTGTGCATTTGTAAGCCTGTAAGGAAGCGCTTCAATAAGACGTTCTGTATCTGAAGTTTCTATCATTTTATATACGCTGGGCAGTGTATTGTTTTCCGTTTTCATTCTGCGAAGCATCAGTATAAAAAGAAAAAACTCATCAAATACCAGTCTTTTCCTTGCCTGTATCAATACATCATTACCTGATGGGAAATGCATCTGATATATGGCGTCACTACGCTTCATAAACCGATATTTTTGCACAATCTCATCCGGCAGGAAATCTTCATCCATTGTATGAATTTTAAATGCCTGTTTTACTGCTTTGGTAACCGCCTGATTGCTCAATCCCTTCGTAAGCATATAGACAGGCATAAGACTATCGGCAAGTTTTTCATATTCATCAGGCTTATAAACTTTAGCCTGCTCCATAATAAGTCTGCCGCCTTTTTTCTGAACCAGTCCCCGAAATATATAGAAACTACCCTTTTTTAAAGTATTCTTTAAATATGGCATATTAAAATATGTCATCTGTATCATACCTGAAGCATCCTGAACCGTAAAATTCAGAATATTCAGATTACGCACATGCTTCGATGCCATATTTCCGGTAATCACCCCACGTATGGCAGCCCGTTCACCTATCGGTGCTTCCGCTATCATCACAGGCGATTCAAATTTATCATAATCTCTTGGATAATAATAAAGCAGCTCCTCAGTCGTAGTAATACCAAGTCTGGCAAACAGCTTAGCCGTTTTTTCCCCGATCCCTTTAAGTGAAGTAATATCCATATCAATAACTATGCCTTTCCTTACGTCCGTAGCTAAAAAATCCCCCGGTGCCATATATCACTATGTTACCGAGGAACTATTTGGAAGAATGCCCTTCTTTTTCAGGGCATTCTTTCAGGTGAAACTTAGATTTTCTTAGGCTGTGTTCTTTGCAGCCTTAGATAATCTTTTCACCTTTTTATTCTACTGACACAATATAATAATAAATCGGCTGACCGCCATTCTGCAATTCAATATCGCAGCCATCATATTTCTTCTCCACTTCGGCACGAAGAGCTTCTGCATCATCTTCAGATACATCTTCACCGTAATAAATACTTATAAGCTCCATATCGTCCGACATCATTTCATCAATCATACTTAATGCAACGCTTGAAATAGAACTTCCGACAGAAAGTATTCCGTTATCTCCGATACCCATGAAATCTCCCTGCTTAATCTCTTTATCCTCAATAGTAGTATCTCTTACCGCATATGTGACCTGACCCGTATGCACGTTCTTAATTTCTTCTGTCATAGTGTCAGTGTTCTCTGTGACAGACAAATCGGGTACATAGTTGATAATCGCCGTAATACCCTGCGGTACGGTTTTGGTTGGAATAACGATGATGTTCTTATCTTTTGCCAGCTCTTGCGCCTGATTAGCAGCTAAAATGATATTTTTATTGTTTGGAAGAATAAAAATATTATCGGCATTTACCTGATCAATGGCATTGAGCATATCCTCAGTGCTTGGATTCATCGTCTGACCGCCCTCAATAATATAATCTGCGCCAAGGGTCCTGAATATTTCATTTATTCCCTCTCCGACAGAAACAGCTATAAAACCTACGTCCTTCTTAGGTGCATCTGCACTTGGTTTTTCGGTTTTAGGAGTCGCATTAAGGTTTTCAGATTCATTATTCTGGGACATTTTGAAAAGCTTCTCCTGATGTTCCAATCTCATATTATCAATCTTCATATTGGAAAGCGCGCCGTACTTCAATGCCTTCTGGATAGCCAATCCCGGGTCATTGGTATGTACGTGTACCTTTACCAAATCATCATCAGCTACTAACACAATGGAATCACCGATTGATTCAAGATATTCTTTGAAATCCATTTCCATTTTAATGTTAAAAACTTTATTCAGCATTATTATAAATTCCGTACAATATCCGAATTTGATATCAGCGCCAGCCTGAGCATCAAAATTGCCGGCTGAAGATTTCTTAGCATGAGAAGCTGCATCTGCTGATAAAGTAAAGTCGATTTCTTTACCAAGATAAGCGTCATAAGCGCCTTTTAATACCTGCATAAGCCCTTGACCGCCCGAGTCAACAACGCCTGCCTGCTTTAATACCGGAAGAAGCTCCGGAGTATTGCTAAGCACTTCATCCGCATGTTTAATTATCTGATTCAGAAAATCGGACATATCAGTGGCTCCTGCATCAGCCAGTTCTCTTGCTTTTTCAGCCCCGCCTTTTGCTACAGTCAGTATTGTTCCTTCTTTTGGTTTCATAACCGCTTTATATGCAGTTTCTACAGCCTTCTCACATGCTTCTGTAAGAACCGTAATCGTTATTTCCTGATAATTCTTCACAACCTTGGTAAATCCTCTGAAAAGCTGTGATAAAATAACGCCGGAATTTCCTCTTGCGCCACGCAGGGAACCTGAAGAAATTGCTTTACATAATGAAGCCATGTCAACAGCGCCTGTATCATTTAAGGCGGCCACATCTTTTGCGGCGGACATAATTGTCAACGTCATATTTGTCCCGGTATCACCATCCGGTACCGGAAATACATTCAGCTCATTAATCCATTCTTTTTTGCTTTCAAGATTTTTTGCTCCTGCTAAAAACATCTTGGCAAGCATCTTAGCATCAATTATATTTGAAGTCACCTCAGATCCTCCCTTAGTCAATCGCTCTTACACCTTCAACGAAGATGTTTATTTTTTCAACTTCTATTCCGGTAAATTCTTCCACTTTATATTTCACACTGTCAATCAGATTATCTGCTACGGCGAGAATGCTGACACCATAGGAAACAATCACATGAAAATCCAGTATCATTTTATTATTTTTAAATGCAACCTGAATGCCACGCGTCATGCTCTCTTTTTTCAGTAATTTTATGAATCCATCCTTTACGTTCATTCCTGCCATGCCAACAATTCCGAAGCATTCCATCGCTACCGAACCGGCATATTGTGCAATCGCTTCGTGACCGATTGAAATATTACCCATATGCGTATCCATAGAAGACGCTCTCATACAATACCTCCTTTATATTTTAGTCATATATTTCTATTATAAACCTTAATTCCAGAAAATGGAAGATTAATACCAAAGATTATTCTTCCTCAATTCCACATATTCACTATATGCCTGTTCCAAAATCTGCCTTTCATTTGCATATTTCACCAGATGAATCGCCTCATGATATTTATAATATCCCGAATCTACAAAAAATTCTTCCCGCTGCGGTTTGCTGTAATAACTTTCTGCCATCATAAGATACCAGTGAACTTCTTTTTCAACAATACCATCCGGTACTGTAAATGTATATCCGCTCGTTCCGATATATTTTATTATGCTGGCTTTTGCACCTGACTCCTCAAGCACTTCGCGTATTGCAGTGTCCTTATGTTCCTCGCCGGCTTCAACAGTACCCTTTGGAAGTACCCAGCCTTCATCCTTATTATAAAAATTTTTATATAATAGAAGTATCTTACCGCGGAAGATAACTACACCGCCACAGCTTGTTGCTTTAATCATAACATGCTTCCTCCAATCCGCTAATCGGGATTTCTATTGTACTTTCTGTGTTCTACTGTTCCAGACAGGCATCAAAAATCCTCTTTGCAATCGGTACTGCAAAATCGCCTCCGGAACCCACACCTTCAATAATAATTGTTACACAGACCTGAGGGTCTTCTACCGGTGCAAACCCTGTAAACCAGGCATGCGAATCCTCTTTATTGCTGTTATATTCAGCAGAGCCCGTCTTACCTGCTGCGGTGTAACTAAGCCCTTTCAGTTTGGAAGCCGTACCGCTTTCTACTACCTGAATCATTAACTGTGTCAGAATTTCCGCCTCTTCTTCTGTTATCATATTTTTGTATGCACTGGGTGAAAATTGTTTAATAATATTGCCACTGTTGTTTTCTACACGATCCACCAGATACGGTTTCATTAAAACACCACCGTTAGCAATCGCGCATGTTATCATATTCATATGAAGCGGCGTCATCTGATTCATGCCCTGCCCAATGGATGTCTGCATTATATCAAAATTTGAAGATTCCTCATTCAGCGTTATTTTGCTTGAATTATATGAAAAAGCTACCGGAAGTTCCTGATTAAACAGCAGACTTTCCAATGTATCATCAAAACTTGACATATCTAATGACATTCCCATATTTGCAAAAGATGAATTACAGGACTTGGCGAAAGATTTAGTAAAATTCTCGCTTCCATGCGCGGAACCATGATAACAGTTAATCATATCCCCATCTAAACGGAAACTTCCGTTACAATTATACCTATAATTCTGATAAGTATCCGGATTCTCACGTATATACTCAAGGGCTGTTACTATCTTAAATGTAGAGCCTGGCGGATATAGCCCCTGTGTTGCCCGGTTGACAAGCACTCCATTCGTATTCTCTTCTACAAGGCCATCCCATATATTCTCAATTTCATTTGGGTCAAAGTCCGGCTTGGATGCCATTGCCAGAATTCTACCTGTCGACGGCTCCGTTATGATAACGGCTCCTTTATATGCTCCAAGCGAATTGTAAGCAATTTCCTGCAGACGCACGTCCAATGTTGTTATAACACTGTCTCCCGGAAATTTTTCACCTGACATTTCGCTTGCAGCCTTATCATACAATTTGGCATTGGATTGAATCAGATAATAGTTTGCCTGCGCCTCTATTCCGAATCTTCCCTTGGAAGCATAGCCTACTACATGTGCAAACATATTTGAAAAAGGATATTCTCTCTTTTCATTGCCCTGATCATCAGTCACGGTATCTGCAAGTACCTGCCCGTCACTTGAATAAATTGTCCCTCTGGTATTCTGAGCAATTAAAATGTCCTGTCTGCTGTTATAACTATTATTCATCATTTCCTGCTTGTTTGTCATTGCATAATAGCATGTATAAGACATCATACCCAGAAAGGCTATTACAAATATACCTGTAATAAAACGGATCTGTCTACCGGTTCTCTTCCGCATATTCTGCTTCTGAATATTCAATTTCTGACTGCTTTTTTGAGTCTCTTCTTTCGCGAGATTTCCGCTTTTTCTTTCTGACACTTTTAGCTCCTTCATCCTGTCTGATAATATAAACACCTTCTATAATAAAAAACATTATTAACGTGGTTAATACGGAGCTTCCGCCATAGCTGACAAGCGGCAGAGTAACTCCCGTCATCGGAATAAATTTCGTGCCTCCTCCAATGGTCAAAAACACCTGGAAAATATAAGTGATGCCCAGCCCGAAAGCAATAAGTCGGTAAAAATTATCTTCCAATTTCACTGCGATATTCATGAACATAATAAAACAGCTTAAACATATCAAAACAACACATATCGCAAAAACAATTCCGAGTTCCTCTGCAACCGCCGAGAATACAAAATCCTCTTCAACGAAAGGTATCGACTTTGGATTTCCGTTAAAAAGTCCCAAACCAAACCATCCTCCGCTGCTTATGCCAAACAAAGACTGACTAATTTGAAATCCGGCGTCATCGATGCAGCTCCACGGGTCCTTCCATGCCTGAACACGTATTCTTACATGGGCAAACATATTATATGCAACCACTGCCGCGCCGCAGCCTCCCGCTATGCCAAGAAAAAGATAGAGTCCTTTTCCTGTAGCAATATATACCATTAAGACATATACAATAAAGAAAATCAACGCACTGCCCAAATCTTTGGAGGCTACCAGAATCAGAACATGCAAGCCTGCCAATACAGCGGTTAAAAGTATTTTAAGGAAATTATCCGCTTCATATAATGCGCTCGCTACGAAAAATACAAAAAAGATTTTCACAAACTCGGATGGTTGAAAGGTAACACCGGCAACGGAAAATGAAATTTTAGAACCGTGCGTTACCGAACCTAAGGTCAATACAATACCCAACGCACAAATACCGACCGTTGCATATACCCACATGAACTTCCTTAAGAATCTGAATTTGCTTATAATATACGGAATAATCATTCCAATCACGATTGAAACTGTCACAATAAAAAATTGTCTGATTGCTTTACCATAAGAAAGTCTTGTAAGGATTATAAATCCGATACATGACAACATGCACATATTATTAATGATCAATCTGTTTCCTTTAGGATAAATCATATGGAACAGGACTATGGCTGCAAATAATAAAATCTGTTGGAAAATATAGAAAAATAAATATTCCAACTACCCGGTTTCAAAACAGATAACCAAAAAACATGAAAAATGAAATAAAAACATCAAAATCATCTGCATTATATAAATTCCGTTTCTTTTTTCATCATTTGGATAACGGAATACAAGGAAGCATTCTAATGTATATAATGCGAGCAATAATGCAATTAAATACTTGGAAATCTCTGTAATATAAAATTCCATATTTTTAATCTATGCCCCTTTTATAATGTCCTGTGGTATATTCAGTAACCGGAAATACTTCAGTTTTCCCAAAATAATAGTCCAAAATCTCTTTAACTTCCTTCTCAGTCTCCGATACGAAGTCTAAACGGATTGCAAACAGCCCTAGTTTAAGCAATTCTTTCCGTTTCATGTGTAAAGAATATGGCACGGAATTATATATAATATTATAACAATGCCTGCAGTTACACAGCACAGGAAACTTTTTATTATATCTGTCTGTCAAATACATCAAATGACCGTTGTCACTTTTTTGGCAGGAAGATGTCGTCTTTTTAACGCAGTTAGCGGTAATCATCATAGGAATTGTGCCATATACCGTCATTGACATTTTTTGTAGTTCATTATTTTCAGCCGGATCACGACATGCCTCCGTAAGTTTGCGGCACTCCTTTTCATTCAATTCATACGGAAGATAACATTCTTCGCTATATCTGTTAAGAAATCTTACCGCTTGCGCATTAAAACTATAAATGCCTGTATCTGTTACTATATCATAGTTCCCATGCAGAGAAAATACCCAAAAGAGTGATTCAAGATTCCTTACAAGGAAACCTTTTATTACATTATTCAGTAAGCAATGTAATTTTTTTAGATATTGTAAGTCTTTTTCACGTATTACATAAGGTAATGCAAGATAAATTGCATTTTTTCCATAAGTATACAAATATTGACTTATTTGGTCAAATTCCTCAATATATAGATCACTATCAATATAGAGTCTATCATATGAATACTGGCATACTATATGTAGTTGTTCAATACTTTTTACAGTTATATGAATTTGCGGGCGTTGATGTCTGCTATCAGATGTTTTACCATCATTTAATGCATCTTTTATTGCATAATTGCATTTATATATAAGACTTTCCGTAAGCTTCTCTCTCTTAGATGCAACATCATGCGATGCAATTACCTTATTCTCAAATGCTTCAATTGCTTCCCTGCGCAGATTATTCAGCTGTGCAACCGGCATAAAGGCATCCTTGTCAACCTCAATTTCCTCTTTATCAATGTACACGAAGGAATTACCTGTCTTACGAAGCTGCTTTAAAAACTTTTCTTTCTCCATCGGGGTGCTTAATGCCCTTTGTACCTCTTCTCCATAGGAAACCTGTGTAATTCCATTTCCCTCTATCTGCAGCATTGCCGCTTCTCCAACACGGAATGTTCCGCTCATTGTGACAGGCTGTTTCTTCTCGTCCTGTAAGTACTTCCCGGCAATATCTTGAATAAGCGCTTCATCACTGCCTATATATCCCGGTTTATCCAGGGTGACCATTTCCCTGCCGTTCTTTCTTTCGTAATAACCTGTCTGCAGTTCACTCCTTATATACAGCTTCTTAAGCCTGTCCATATCCGACTTATCTACATGGTATTCTTCCATGCCTTTTTCATAATATCTGTCGATATACTTCCGATAAACTGCGGTAACTCCTGCCGCATATTCAGGGCGTTTCATTCGTCCCTCTATTTTAAAAGAATCAATTCCCGCATCAATAAGCTTCGGAAAATATTCTATCGTACACATATCTTTCAGGCTTAAGGGGTATATTTCTTTTGATACAGCGCCTGTATCCATATCTGATACGCTATAACTCAACCTGCATGGTTGGGCGCATCTTCCCCTGTTTCCGCTTCTTCCGCCAAGAATACTGCTAAACAGACATTGACCTGAATAACAATAACACATGGCACCGTGTATGAAACATTCAAATTCCAATCCGGTTTCTTCTTTAATTCTCTTTATTTCTTCAAGCGACAATTCTCTGGCAGGAACTATTCTTGATGCTCCATTTTCTTTTAAAAAATCCGCTCCCATCATACCGGTAATTGTCATCTGTGTGCTGGCATGAAGCGGCATACCCGGAAACGTCTCTCTTATATACTGCCAAACACCTAAATCCTGAATAATTATTCCATCAAGCCCTGCTTCATAAAAAGGTCTTACAAAGTCATAGAGTAAAGAAAACTCAGTCTCTTTAACCAGGGTGTTGAGCGTCAAATATATCTTTTTACCATTAAAATGCGCATAACGAAGTGCCTTACATATCTCATCTTCTGTAAAATTATCCGCATAAGCCCGCGCACTGAATTTATCTCCGCCCAGGTAAACGGCATCAGCTCCCGCGTTTATAGCGCCGATAAATGCCTGATAATTACCCGCAGGCGCTAACAACTCTACTTTATTCTTTCCCATATACATCCTTCTGACCAAGCCCTAAAACAAAGCTGTATAAGATATAAAAGGCTGCCTTAAAAAGACAGCCTGACATCTACTTCTTTTTCAATTCCGATAATTCCGTTTCCAAGCGAACTACTTTTTTAGCGTTTTCATTTGCCTCTGCCTGAAGATTCTTAACATTTTTCTCCGTATTTTCAAGTTTAATCTGAGACGCAATCAATTCATGCTTTAAGTCATACAGCTCCTTTTCCTTATTCTGCAAATCTTCTTCTAAAAGAGCTATCTGCTGTTTCGCCTTAAAATAGTCATCTGCTATATTTAACTGTAGCAGCACGTTCTGGGTGTCTAACGGCTGTCTTCTAAAGCTTTCAACCTTACCATATTCAGCTACTTTATTATTAATATATAAAGCAACCTTCTGCAAGTACTCTTCACTTTCATAACCGCTCAAAGTAAAGACCTTACCACCTATAATGACTTCCGTATCTGTTTTTGTTGACATTAGACTTCTCCCTTCGCAAAATAGAAAGCCCGCATCACATTTCTCTATAGTGTTATATTACGTCAATGCATAGTCTATTTATTTTATTATATATATCTTATGAAGGAATTTCAAGCCCTAAATGATGATATGCCATATCTGTAACTACCCTGCCGCGCGGAGTCCTGTTTAATAAGCCGTTTTTCAACAGATATGGTTCATACACATCTTCTAAAGTCCCCGCATCTTCTCCAATAGCCGCCGCCAATGTATCTAATCCTGCGGGACCGCCCTGAAATTTATTAATAAGCGTAAGTAATATATTTCTGTCAATATGATCAAGTCCAAGCTTATCCACTTCCAATAAGTCTAAAGCAGTATTTGCCACTTCTTCCGTAATCATTCCATCGTACTTTACCTGCGCAAAATCACGGACTCGCTTTAAGATGCGGTTAGCAAGACGAGGCGTTCCCCTGCTTCTTCTTGCAAGTTCCAAAGCACCCTTTTCTTCAATAGTCACACCAAGAATCTTAGCCGAATGCAGGATTATCAGCTTAAGCTCCTCAACTGAATAAAATTCTAAATGATGAATCACTCCAAACCTGTCCCTTAACGGTGCGCTCAAAAGACCTGCCCTTGTCGTCGCTCCGACCAACGTAAAATGAGGCAGTTCTAAACGTATAGACCTTGCCGTAGCGCCCTTACCAATCATAATATCTATTACATAATCTTCCATTGCAGGATAAAGAACTTCTTCCACCTGTCTGTTCAACCTGTGAATTTCATCTACGAACAACAAATCACCTTCCTGAAGATTATTAAGAATAGCCGCCATTTCACCCGGTTTTTCAATCGCAGGGCCACTTGTGACCTTCATATTGACGCCCATTTCATTAGCAATAATGCCTGCCAACGTCGTCTTGCCAAGTCCGGGAGGTCCGTAGAACAAAACATGATCCAGAGAATCGTTCCGCTGCTTCGCGGCCTCAATATATATCTTTAGATTCTCCTTAATCTTCGATTGACCAATATAGTCATCCAGTGTCTGTGGTCTTAAACTGCCTTCTATTTTAATATCTTCTTCAATCAGGTTGGTTTCGATTACTCTGTTCGCCATTTTATCAGTTTTATTCCCTTCTTATCCATTAAAAAATGTACTTCAGCGCCGCTTTTAAGATTTCTTCAACGCTGCTTTCTTCTGTTATCGTTACCTGTTTGACAGCTCTAAGTGCATCAGAAGCAGAATAACCAAGCGCTACTAACGCTTCGATTGCTTCATTCTTTCCATTGTTTATATCCTCTCCCGACAACGAAGCAATGGAAGTCTCATCCTTCGGAGCCAAAGCCTCATCTAAGGAAACCTTGTCCTTTAAATCCAAAATCACGCGTTCCGCTGTCTTTGCGCCTATACCCGGAGCTTTGGAAATAGCCTTTGCATCACCTGCAAGAATCGCAAACCGCAGTTCATCTGCGCTCATAATCGAGAGAATTGCGAGTCCGCCTTTCGGACCGATACCGTTGACCGTAATCAGCTTCTTAAATATATTTAAATCATCCCTTGTCAGAAATCCGTATAAGCTGAAAGAATCTTCCCGGACAAGCGTATATGTATATATTTTCACGAAACTTCCAATTCCCTGCAAAGCGTTGACAGTCCTTGCGGATACTTTGATATTATATCCAACCTGATTTACTTCCAATACCAGATTATCTTCTGTAATTTCCTCTATTGTTCCCTTTAAATAGGCGTACATACTCTCCCTCACTTTTTATTTTATAACAAATTGCTCCTCTGCGACGAATTTATTCCATTTTGTCAACCGGCATATACATTATGACACGCGCACTTACAATCCCAATCAACAAACCTGTAATGACTCCGGCAATCAATAAAAACGGCAGATAAAACGCCGGGGCAAATGTCTCCACAACAATCATGGCAACCAGTATTTGTCCTATATTATGAGAAACTCCGCCGCTTATGCTGACTCCGATAATTGAAAACATACCTGTTTTTTGCACAATAGCCATCACACAAAAACTGAAGATTGCGCCTGCCAGAGCATAGAAAATCGAATAAAGATTCCCAAATAAAAAACCTGTAAGCATAATACGAAGCAAATTGACAGCTAATGCTTCCCTTTTGCCATATGAATACAGCAAAAGAACTACCACCAGATTCGGAAGTCCAAGCTTAACCCCGGGTATACCTATAGCAAGCGGAAGAATGGATTCTATATAAGCTAAAATCATAGATATCGTTAATAAAAAACCAAGCAAAACAGTCTTTTTCTTCATTAATATGCTACCCCATCCAATTCATTCCCCTCATCACTAACAATCTCAATGACTATCTTATGAGGCAGACAAATAATGCTTTCTCCTGCCATGCATATAGCACTATGATGCACGCAGATTTGGTCAGGACAACTGCTTTCAATCATCCGCACT
>JAIDPH010000239.1 GCA_029062885.1 Lachnospiraceae bacterium | reverse complement strand
AAGACAATGAATCAGCTCGGCATTGAGATGGCACGCAGCGAAGTTGCCTATTCGGTGGATGAGGCGCTTGGCATTGCTGAGAACTTGGGATATCCGGTGGTTCTGCGCCCTGCTTATACGATGGGCGGTGCAGGAGGCGGCCTGGTTTATAATAAAGAAGAACTTAAGGTAGTTTGTGCCAGAGGGCTTCAGGCAAGTCTGGTGGGACAGGTTCTGGTGGAAGAATCCGTTCTGGGCTGGGAAGAGTTGGAACTTGAGGTAGTCCGTGATGCAGATAACAACATTATTACGGTATGCTTTATTGAAAATATTGACCCCTTGGGCGTTCATACAGGGGATTCTTTCTGCTCGGCACCGATGCTCACCATTTCAGAAGAGTGTCAGAAGAAGCTTCAGGAGCAGGCGTATAAGATTGTAGAAGCGGTTAAGGTAATCGGAGGAACCAATGTGCAGTTTGCACATGACCCTGTGACAGACCGCATCATAGTAATTGAGATTAATCCGCGTACATCACGCTCATCTGCACTGGCTTCCAAGGCGACAGGATTCCCGATTGCGCTGGTATCCTCTATGCTGGCAGCCGGGTTGACATTGAAAGATATTCCATGCGGTAAGTATGGGACTTTGGACAAGTATGTGCCTGATGGCGACTACGTGGTAATTAAGTTTGCACGTTGGGCTTTTGAGAAGTTTAAAGGTGTGGAGGACAAGCTTGGAACACAGATGCGTGCGGTAGGCGAGGTTATGAGTATTGGAAAAACCTACAAAGAAGCTTTCCAGAAAGCCATCCGCTCATTGGAAACAGGTCGCTATGGATTAGGGCATGTAAAAGATTTTGATTCTTTGCCTAAGGAAGAATTGTTAAGACGTCTGATAACGCCATCCAGCGAACGTCATTTTCTTATGTATGAAGCGCTTCGTAAGGGAGCGACCGTTGATGAAATATTTGAAATAACCAAGGTTAAAGCATACTTTATTGAGCAGATGAAAGAACTTGTGGAAGAGGAAGAAGCAATTATGAAATATAAAGGCGGTCTTCCGACAGATGAGATGCTGATTACCGCCAAAAAGGATGGATTCTCGGATAAATATTTAAGCCAGCTTCTGGGAATTAAAGAAGATGTTGTTCGTAACCGCCGTATAGAATTAGGCGTGGAGGAAGCATGGGAAGGCGTTCATGTAAGCGGAACACAGGATAGCGCATATTATTATTCTACTTACAATGCACCGGATAAGAATCCTGTCAATGAAGATAAACCGAAAATTATGATTCTTGGAGGAGGACCGAACCGAATCGGACAGGGAATTGAGTTTGATTACTGCTGTGTACATGCTGCGATAGCGTTAAGGCAGCTCGGATTTGAGACTATCATTGTCAACTGTAATCCGGAGACGGTTTCCACTGACTATGACACCTCCGATAAACTATATTTTGAACCGCTCACGCTGGAAGATGTATTGAGCATTTATAAAAAAGAAAAGCCGGTTGGTGTAATTGCACAGTTTGGTGGACAGACACCGCTTAATTTAGCGTCAGAGTTGGAGAAGAACGGAGTCAGGATTCTGGGGACATCTCCTGCTGTAATTGATTTGGCTGAAGACAGGGATCAGTTCCGCGCTATGATGGATAAGCTTGGGATACCGATGCCGGAATCAGGTATGGCAACTACTGTGGAAGAAGCTCTTTCTATAGCGAAAGAAATCGGATATCCTGTAATGGTTCGTCCATCCTATGTCCTTGGCGGAAGAGGCATGGAAGTGGTATATGATGATGAGAGTATGACAGAATATATGGAAGCGGCAGTAGGCGTAACCCCGGACCGTCCTATCTTAATTGACCGATTCCTTAATCATGCGTTAGAGTGTGAGGCAGATGCCATCAGCGACGGTACACATGCCTTTGTACCCGCCGTTATGGAGCACATTGAGCTTGCCGGTATTCATTCGGGAGACTCTGCATGTATAATTCCGTCTGTGCATATTCAGCCTGAAAATGTGGAGACGATTAAGGAATATACGAGAAAAATCGCAGAAGAAATGCATGTAAAGGGTCTTATGAACATGCAGTATGCTATTGAAAACGGAAAAGTTTTTGTCCTCGAAGCTAATCCGAGAGCGTCCCGGACAGTGCCGTTAGTATCGAAAGTATGCAATATTCGTATGGTTCCGCTTGCAACAGATATTATTACATCCGAAATTACCGGACGCCCTTCACCCGTTCCGAACCTGAAGGAAAAAGTGATTCCTTATTACGGAGTGAAGGAAGCAGTGTTCCCGTTTAATATGTTCCCGGAGGTTGACCCCATTCTCGGACCGGAAATGCGTTCTACCGGAGAGGTCCTTGGGTTGTCCCGCTCTTATGGGGAGGCGTTTTTCAAAACACAGGAAGCGGTTCAGTCAAAACTTCCGTTAGAAGGAACGGTGTTGATCTCAGTAAATAAGAAAGATAAGGATGAATTAGTGG
>JAIDPH010000238.1 GCA_029062885.1 Lachnospiraceae bacterium | reverse complement strand
TTGCGGATGGTCCATTCAATATACAGACCATCAATAAGCAATTAGCCGAAATATATCGATCTATTGATAATAACCAGTAAATTGTAAAATATTATATAATATGAAGATCTTGATAACCGGAGGCTGTGGTATGATCGGCAGCAATCTTGTGAAACGTCTTGTCAGGGAGGGGCACGATGTGTATGTGGTTGATAATCTATGGAGAGGAAAACTTGAATATCTTAATGATGACGAGGGAAAGCCCGTGATAGATTTGGATACACATTTCTTCAATTATGATCTTTCTCAACCTAACGTCGCTGACGAAATAGTAGAAAATGTAGACTATGTGGTGCATCTGGCAGATATCGTAGCAGGTATTGACTATGTATTCAGTAATCAGGGCGATCTATTCAGACAGAATAATCTTATCAATACAAATCTTTTCCATTCTGTAAGGAAAGCGGGTAAAGACAAGATCAAAGGCTTGCTATATGTAGGCACAGCTTGCTCCTTTCCCCTCACCCGCCAGAATTCCCTGGAAGTGATTCCATTGAAAGAGGAAGAACTCTTCCCCGCCCTTCCCGAATCGGCATATGGATGGAGTAAACTGATGGGGCAACTTGAAGTGGGCTTTATCGAAAAGGAATGCGGGATACCATGCTGTACCTTGATGTTCCATAATGTATATGGTAGCCCGTGTGATTACGGAGAGCGTAGTCAGGTCATTCCTGCACTTATTAGAAAAGCCGTAAACTATCCTGACGAGCCGTTCAATGTATGGGGTAGCGGCCAGCAAGGACGTGCATTCATTCATGTCAATGATATCGTTGACGCCATCTGTATGGCATTGGAGAAAGGCTGGGGACATGGTTGGATTCAAATTGGACCCAGCGTCTGTACTTCTATTAAAGAAATTGCGGAAACTGTCGTAAAGATATCCGGTAAAGATATAGATATATACTACGATACCACCAAACCGGAAGGAGATAAAGCTCGCAGCGCAGATTATTCAAAAGCAAAAGCGATTCTGGGCTGGGAACCTAAGGTAAAGCTTGAAGATGGTCTTAAAGAACAGTACCAGTGGATAAAAAACCATATAGAAGCTGGAAAATGAATGTCAATGGACGAATGATTGTAAGGAATCTCTATGAGATCCCTTTCGTTCCAACTTCACATGATATAGGTAAAAAACAGGTTTTGTTAAGCAACACGGAAACGGAAAGCAAGATTACACAAATCGCTAAAACCGTCTTACCAGCTGAATCAGTTATTGAACAACATGCTCATCCGTCTATGGACGAGCATTTTCTGTTTCTATGTGGAGAAGGAGAAATTATTATTGATGAAACCATACTCACTTGCGTTCCTGGATTGTTTGTACTGGTTCCAGCTACCACCAAACATTACATTATAGCTAAGACCGAACTTTGTTTCATGACTTTTTCAGTCGCACTTTAGTATGTATGGAAAGATATTTTAATTTATCTTTGGAATTTGACAAGAACAGAGTCGATGAGATCATAGAATATCATATCAAAAATGAGATACCTGGATATGTATGTTCGCTAGACGGTAATAATTTTGCCGTTGCATATACCAATCCTTCACATCACGACATACTAGAAGGAGCTATTGTCAATAATGTCGATAGTTCATGGGTACCAGTAATGATCAATCTCATATATAAGACCAACTACAGGAATTACATCGGCACCGATCTATTCATAGAGTATGTCCGCAAATGTAGATATAAGCAATTCTTTCTCGGGTCTAACAGGAAAGTACTTGATGGTCTGAAGAAAGAACTATCCAAGATAGATCCAAGAATCAATGGCATGCGATTTGAAGAACTGCCATTTAGAAAAGTCGAAGAATTCGACTATGCAGGGATAGCAGAAATGATCAACCAGGATTCACCGGATATTATCTGGGTCTCATTGGGATGCCCTAAGCAAGAACAATTCATGAGTAGACTGAAACCATATCTCAAGCGTGGAGTGATGTTTGGGTTTGGTGCGATCTTCAATTTCTACGCAGGAGAAGCCTCGGAAGAGAGAAATGCACCGAAATGGATGAGTAACAATAAAATAGAATGGGTTTATCGTTATATCTTGAATCCTAAAAAACAAGGCAAACGACTCTCCCTGATTCTAAGGGTATTTCCAAAAGCTTTTCATGAAGAAAGGAAACGAGCAAGGAAGCATTCTTGGCGACAACCAAATCATCAGTAGGCATACACTGTAAGCGTCCCTAAAAGACGTGTTCGACAGAATCAAAATTTTGACTGACTTCGAGGGACAATCCACTTGCTTCAGCTGGAGTGCAGCACCTTTGAGAACTTACACTGTAGTAATTGTCCAACTGCCTCTTTTCCAGCTCCGAAGTCTTGACCTAATTTTACAGGTAATATCCACTCGCTACATAATTATGCATTAAAGCAAAGAATTACATTAAGTAAAAGCAGAGACACGCTCGCTTGATCTATGTCGAACGCCAAGCACATACCTGTAAGGATTTTAGCCGCAGAACATACAGTACTACCTGAGTTGCGAAACTCGAACGTAATTAAAACAGTCAGTTGCACTCGTACTTCATAGTTCAAAGTGTCATTAAAACTAATTATCCTGATGTTTCTATTTCTTCCTCTGTGGATCTCAGATATTGGAACAATAGTTACCATTTTGGGCTTCGCTTTTACTATCTGGCAAATTTACAAGATTCAAGACACCACCTCCAAGATTGAAGAAGAGGTGAAATCTACCCAATCCAAGATTCAGAAAGTTCTGGCAATTTCCGATCTTTCAAAAAGCAGCGAGACCATAAAAATCATATATTCATATCTAAAGGAAGGAAACTATGAAATGGCTCACGCAAAAATCATGGAGATTAATGATATAATCATTGAAATCAAAGAAGTTCCTGCCCTTAAGAATCTAAATCATATTAATCGTCTTGAAGACTATGGTAAATTCCTTGCCAACGATCTTAAGAAACTTCAGGATAGCATAATAATCCGTCAAGGTCCGGTAGATAAAGATACTTTAGTGGCTATTTCAAACGATCTTAGAGAGATTTCAGATCTCTTTGCTAAGATTAACGCTCAACTTAAACACAACAACGATGACTGACAACAGGACTTTAGCCTTAGCCAAAAGGATAAAAGAGGAGACCATGAAGAATAAATTATTTTGGGGCAGATCCTCTGATCCGAATACCTACAGGCTATCTTTAGGTTCCGGCCTGATTATGCTTAGTTTTGATCCATCCCGAATCATTACACCTTATTATACATTTTCTGTATATAATGAAAAAAATACTGTTATTGATGAAATTAAGGCAACTCCGAATGAACAAGACAATTGGAACCTGCTAAAAGAAATATATGAACGGGCCGAAAGCTCGTTCTTAAAAAAGGATGAAACATATAAGAGTATGTTTGACGCTCTTGATTTACCTTTTTGACATCGAAAAAAGTTGACGTAAAGTTGAAAAATGTCAATGAAATTTTGTAAATTTGCAGACTCATAATGTCATCATTGAGATCCTCTTGGAGTCTCAATAACATATCGCACTGATATTCAATTGGAAACAAAACAATTCAACGAAACGCTGGACTCATGGAGTGAGTCCCTGGCAAAGCAAATCGCACTCTGCAAGAGTGCGGGAAAGAAAGTGTATGTAATCGCATTGTCGCGCAAGATGCCACGTTTCTTTGACTGGCTCCAGAAATCAGAGGCCTCAGGAGCGATTTCTTCAACTTCCGTCAAAAAACTTTGCAAGTTGCTGCAATCTAAGGATGTAGAGATAACTACAGAATACGCCATTCCACTCATCTTCAAGGGATATTCAAAGCCATCATCAGATAAAATCGCCGGAATCATAGCCGATGACGTGATAATTTTCGGGGCTACTCTACAAAGGGTAAGCATGCAGTGGTGGGCCTTTTCCGGTGAGGTGCCTTACATAATCGCACTTTTCAGAGGAGCAAACGGAGTACTGCCATCTATACTTGAATCAGAATCGACCTTGCTGATGCCTCGTCTAAAAGAGTCGGAACTTGAATCCGCGTTGGATATAATCTCACGAAATATACATTCGACCTCCCTTCCTATAGATATTGAATATCCGCTTATTTATTCAGACATGCCATATGAAGACGTAAAAGCGTACATTCAAGACCATTGTCCACCTGAATGGGAAAGATATGAAGTGAAGTCCTCGTCTTATGACGACTCAGCCGAATCGTTCACTGTCATTCTGGATAACGGCAGGATCGACGGACTGACAAACGATCACGCTAAAATACGGCTGTTTAAGAAACCATCCGGCTGTTGCATTGAGATGATAGCGCCAAGCCACATTAAAGTGAAAAAGCTGAGAAAAAAAGATCTATTTCCCTTAACGACTTCAGACGAATCAGATGACTCCAAATATGCCGGTGCATGGCAACTTGTCCTCAAGGAAATGAATATAGATGAAGATTCCCAAAAATCAAGTTCTGGCACCATCCAAGACAATCAAGTGAACAATGCGATTCTTTCCACATTGGTAATATGGGCTGAATATCTATACTGCCTGTCGGCCTTTATAGGAAACCGCTCGAAGTTCTTTCCTGATAATGCCCGGTATCATGTAAACAAAGAAGATATCTCTCTTATTTTGGGAGAAGAAATGTCTGACCGCATTCTAAATGACATCACAGCAATCATTCGAGACGGAGAAACCGTGGAACCCCAATTAGATAAAATCACTCTTGAAGAATACGTCAATCCCAAAGAAATACAAGATGAATATCTGCGGAAAGTGGCCACCGTGATAAAGGAAGGAGCTTCTGTTTCCGACAATCTTGACGCTGTGTTCAGCGTATCACATTTTTCAAGCAATATCAGTAAATCATTAGACCACAAAAACACCTCCGGACATCATTGCATCGGAGAATCCTTCGAATCTCTGATGCTCAGAATAAAACAATATCATCCAGAAGGGAAAGAAACCAGAAGGGAAATCCACAAGTGGGTTGATGTCAGGATTGATGAATGCCGTATAGCCCCAAAATACATAGCCATAACGGGAAGCGACGGCAATAGATACTTCAGACGGTTCCTCCTATGTGGCTCCAATAAAATCTGATTCCTCACATTTATCAAGCTTAGGATTGGAGAATATCCTTGAAAACATATTGACCGAGGGATTTAGAAAAGGAATCCTAAAAGACAACAGGTTAGCCGGCGTGCTTCTCAATACGGTGAAATCCGGAACCTTCTTCACTTCATCGCGCAGGGCCCTGGCTGCATCACTAGTAGCAAGCCCGATGCCTGAAGGTATCCTCAAGGACATCGGTAATATGCATTCACAAAAGAAAAACAGCCTGTCTGACCTCCGGTTCGTAGGAGTTTCCATCAGCGGAATAAAAAAATACCCTCCACGAAGCAACATCGGTTACGGACTATCGTTTTCAATGGATGGAGAGCCTATCAACAGTGTATTTGTCGGGTCGAATGGTGTAGGCAAGACTTCAATGTACGCTGCTTTGGAATACGCAGGCATGAGGAAGGTAAATACTGCGATGGCCAGGGGATATAAGAGAAAGACCGGACAGTCGCCAGACAGAGACAAAAAGCCAGAGGAAGATCAGTCAGAGTTCCTGCTTCATTGTGGAGCTGAAATAAAGGATATATTCCTCAACCTGTTCACTGAAAGCAAGGAAATCAAGCTCGCAGGCGAGGACATTATCAACCAGTCTGGAAAGGCGGTGGTCTCCGAAGTATTTTACTGCTCAGACTACGACGTTCATGAACTCGAGACCACAGATGACTACACCCGGTTTATGCTTAGACAGATAGGGCTGAACCACCTATATCATCA
>JAIDPH010000237.1 GCA_029062885.1 Lachnospiraceae bacterium | reverse complement strand
CTATAACTTATTATATGCATTTAAAGTCATATTTCGCCTACAATTTCTATTTATGAGAATATTCCTAAAAATGACGTTATTTTCCCATAGGTGTACTCGCCATCAATCAATCCAAATTCAGGGTCATAATATTTTTTGTCGAACAACAGCGTCCAATGAGTGTATCCCGCATTTGTATGCACTGTTAAAATGGAATATTCATATGGTGCAGGATTCTTTTTTGAAATGCGAGTATTCCTTTCAGCATGTTTCACTCCATAATAATCCAATATTTCAATCAGTTGCCCTATGCTAGTAGGTCCGCTTGTTTTCATATCCTTAATTACTTCCTCTATATCTTTGCCTGTAATCATCGCAATACATGCCTGACCACAGGTTTCAGAAGTTGGCTGCATAACCAGTTTCATTCCCGTTCTCCTTTTCCACAAACAGTATCGTAAATATTATTAACAATACTGTCCATACTTTTTTCGGCTGTTATACTGACTTCGTTCAAAATATCGGAATAATCTTTCTCTCTCCACCATCTTCGCATTGCTTCTTCACCAAATTCATGACAGTTTGGTTTCGTCTGATGCCTTTTTAAGGTTTCTTCAAATGTAAGGTCAAAATAGTAAGCATATATATTAATGCCATATAACCGGACAGCTAATTCAAATAACGGTTTATACCAGTCCGCATACATAATCCCTTCCAATATAACAATCTCACTGTGCTTGTTTCCATATATTAAGAGCTCTTTCATCAGAGGTATTGCCTGCGTGTTTTCTCCGTCTTTAACCTTAAGAATCTCTCTTCTTACCATATCTTGTGAAATAAGCATGGTATTTCTGCCAAATCGGCTTTGTAATTCTTTTGCAACTGTGGTTTTTCCACTGCCGGAATTACCCCTAAGTATAATCAATTTCCGCATTTAAGCACCTCGATAAGTCCAATTTTATTTTCAAAAATCCTATAGATTCATCAATTTATTTCTTGTTTCTTTATCAAACTTTTCTAAGGCATAACGATAAGCAGTTCTTGGCATCTGCGCATGGTTCAAAACCAAGTAGTCTTTTACTGCTTCCATATCAACTTGTGAAAGACTTTTCAACATCCATCCATATCCTTTCTGAACCAAATCATGTTCATCCTTCATAAGCAAGTCTGATATACTTAATGGATTAATCCCTTCATAATCGTTATGCAAAATAGCCGGAATTAATATTACTGCCGATGCACGGCGTACCCAAAAATCTTCACAATCTCCCCATCCCCGGACATATTTCTTCAGCCAGCTATAAAAAATATCATATGTAGCTTCAGAATATTGATTTCTTACCCTATAGGCCCAATCAAAAGCGATTACGCCGAATGCCCAGCTATGTTCTTCTAACAATTCCTCACATAAACACAGTACATTTTCAATCGACTTGTCCTCTATGCTTTTATATAGTCTTGCCGCAAGTTTCCTTATATCGCCGGTAATAATATGACTGCCATCCGGAATGTTTTCAGACAATATCTTAATCCCGTTAACCGCTTCTGACACAATTGTATTCATTTCCATTACTCGCCCTTCTCATTATAGGTTCTTGTGATTTTGCTATTCTTCCCCCTGCTCACAGCCGATCCATTCCCTGACCGTTCTCAAACCGTTTCCTTCCTTTTTCCGGATCTGCCATAAAATCAATGAATGCACGGAATGCCTGCATCGCCATCTTTTCCTTATTGCATGTATTTGAATTCTTTCCTATATCACTGATAAGGTTATAGTGGCTTATCTGCCATACATACGAATCGCACATGGAATATCCGCACACCTTTACCTTATTCAAAAAGGTATGATGCTCAATATAATATACTAATTCCTCATAAATCTGCGGGCATAATATAATATCCTTCCAAAGTTCATCCGACCATACTCTGTTAAGTTCTGCATAATCACATATTTCATAAAACGCCTGACAGACTTTAATCTTCGTCGCATCATATATAATTCCCGGCATACTATCACTTCCTATTTTTATACTTGATTACCTTATTTTTCAGTCATAAATCCCCATTGCACACCAAATTTATCAATAAAATTGCCGGCTAATTTGCTGTATGGTAATTCCTCAAACTGATCTATGATTGTACATTCATCTTTAAAAAACTCATAGCTGTCAAGAAGTTCTTTAACATTTTCAAACATTACAATCAAATGGATAGCACAATTAAGAGACTTTTCCTTGTTACCAAATCTATCATTCAAAAAAACCTGTTGACCATGAATATACATAACAGCATGAGCTATCCCTTTATCATTTTGGGAATCCTCCGGTGCGTAATCCTCATTTCGTATAATAGTTTCTGCTTTTGTATTAAACGCCTTTTCATATAAAGCGATTGCTTCTTCACAATCTCCACAAAAGTGCAGGTGTGGTATTATCATAATTTTATCTCTCCTCATCCTGATTTTTCTTATTATATCATATACATTCTCTGTTTACTACAATCAAAACGAGGCATAGCAACCGCCATGCCCCACATTTCTTATCGTTCAAATATTTTTCTGAACTTTCAAGTCATTCTGCTTCTCATACAGACAATTGCGCTCTTTGCTATTGACGCATTACAAGCATATAAGCTCAGCCTGTCTTATGCTCGAACGTGTCAAACACTTCCAGTTCTTGTGCACCGTTTTCAGAAACATCAAAAGGTTCACCTTCGGACGCTATTGCATCTATTGCCGAATTAAAACCGGATATGTCTGAAAAATCTTTTACAAATACAGTCTTTCCCGCAAAGATGGTTTCAGGTTTCTACACTATCTCAAAAACTGCTCTCAACCGAAATATTAAGGACAATCGAAAGTAGCTTCAGGTTGATTTAAGAAAATAAAATAGTGAATAAACATTCACCTTTAAAACTCATAGATATGACACCGGGACCAAAGAAGTAAACTTTTGATTGAATAAAAACGTAGGATATGCTATATTTAGATACATAATAAAGGAAACAACCCCCACAAAGGGTTAACTGAATATGGATAGAAATTCCACCCGATACCGACCAAAGTATACAAGGGTGGTTTTTCTATCTGAAAAACTAGAAAAACGCTACTGACTTATCAAAATGATTAAGGTCAACACCTTGCAGTGACACGATTGTTTCCGTATCTCAATCTTACCATATACTGAATGCTTCGACAATCATTTATGGTATATTTTTTGTCAATAAAACATTTTTCAGTTGAATTTTTAATTCTACAAACTGGAATTCTGATAAGACATAATTTATAGCAAGTGAGTTTGCCCTTAGACTTTCCCTTGTGTTATATCCTTTTCCCTCGTATTACGAACTCTTATAAGGGCAAAAATAAGGGAAAGAAAAACCAGTTCAGAATGTGCATAGATGCGGAGGATTCTTTAGAATTGTGGTAAAAACAAACAAGATTCAAGAGACCGTCTATAAATATTGACGCAAACTTAGGTCTCGATTATAATGTGTTTACACAAATGATCTGCTATATTTTTTGATATAAAGTGTATGTAAAAACAAGAATTT
>JAIDPH010000236.1 GCA_029062885.1 Lachnospiraceae bacterium | reverse complement strand
GTACAGTGACTTGTCGTCAGTTTCCTAACTTGACATTCGCTCCACGGAAAACCTGCCACGTGGGCAGCAACCTCACGTTTCATAGCTATCATGTCACAGCAAGGGATATTATACATGATGTTTTTTAAGGATGCAAGCATTTTTTTCAATTTTTTTCATATATTCTTGATAATTTCTTAATTAATATAGATTTTGACACTTTTATCATGTAATGGTAAGATAGACATATGAAATATCTTTTATAATAATATGAACTGTTTTAAGCATATAAGGAGGCGTTGCCATGGCATCAAGTGATTACTCAACAGCATTAAAACATGGAATAAGAAGTTACCAGAATGCTCTTTCAAAAGGTTTTTATCCATATCTTCCGGCTCTGGACGATATTATATCATATACGGAAATCTCAGCACAAGTCAGTCTGGGGTTAATGGATATTCCTTTGTCAAAAATTATAGGAACAAAGACTGCAGGTCGGACCAATGCATTTTCATACGATTTCATGCCACTTTTATCAGAAACTTCAGAGTTCGGCCATAAATGGGCATCACTTTACGACCATCAGGTAGATGATGGTATCCGTGACCCGATTGTGGTTTATGAATTTATGAATCAATTTTATGTTCAGGAAGGAAATAAGCGTGTCAGCGTCATGAAGTATCTGGGAACATACAGTATTCTCGGCACAGTGACACGTCTGGTTCCCAAGAGGACGGAAGATAAACAAAACCGTCTATACTATGAATTTATGGATTTTTATGAAGTGTCAAAAAGCTACGACATCTGCTTCACCAAAGAAGGCAGTTATAAGAAGCTTTTGAAGCTTATGAAAAAAACGGAGGGCGAGGTATGGAATGATGAAGACAGACTCCTCTTCCATTCGACGTGCATAACATTTGAAGAAGCATTCCGGAAAGCGCATGGTGAAAAACTGGATTTAACAGTATCCGATGCATTCCTAATCTACGCCGAAATATACGGATACGAACAGATGACTAATGAAACCGAGCACGAGATGCTTCCAGCTCTTCAAAAAATATGGAAAGAAATTATGTTGGCGGATAAAGGGAGTCAGGTCGAGTTGATACAGAATCCTGAGGAATCAAAATCCTCTATCTTAAACCGCCTGATTCCGTCAGGGGGTGTTGCACCTGAATCAATTAAAGCGGCATTCATTTATACAAAGACAACCAAAACTTCCAGTTGGGCATACGCACATGAACTCGGAAGAATGTACATAGAGCAGGCTTTTAATGGGAAGATACAGACTATGGCTTTTGACAGGGCTGATACAGATGCAGAAGTAGACGCGGCCATAGAACAAGCTGTTGCTTTGGGCTGCAACCTGATTTTCACTACAGCCCCCCAAATGGCAAACCAAAGCTTACGTTCTGCCATCAAGCATCCAAAGGTGAGATTTTATAACTGTTCTGTCAATCTTTCATATTCCTCTATTCATACTTATTATGCGAGGATGTATGAGTCAAAATTCCTTATGGGTGCCATAGCTGCGGCAGTATCAAAATCTGACAGACTCGGATATGTGGCAGATTACCCCATATATGGAACTATAGCAAATATCAATGCCTTTGCCCTTGGAGCCAGAATGATCAACCCATATGTAAAGATATATCTGGAATGGGCAAATATAAGCGGACACGATGCAAAAGAAAGTCTGAAGCAGGAAGGAATCGTATGCATATCCGATAGCGACATGATAACTCCTGAACGTGCCTCAAGAGAATATGGTCTTTATGCAAAAAACGAGGATGGATCTCTCGAAAATCTGGCAACTCCGATCTGGCACTGGGGCAAGTTCTACGAGCTTATTATAAATAACATTTGCAACGGCAATACGGAAGCGGATTCCCAAAAGGGTAAAAAGGCTGTCAACTACTGGTGGGGCATGTCCGCTGACGTAATAGATGTCATCTGTTCCAAGGATATGCCTCATGGAACGCACAGACTCATCGAGTTTTTGAAAACTTCAATACGCGCCGGCAGCTTTCAGCCCTTTGACGGAATGATTTACTCTCAGAACGGAATCATTCAGTGTAAAGAAGGAAGCCGTCTGGAACCCGAAGAAATCATCACCATGGACTGGCTGGCAGAGAATGTAATAGGACGAATTCCTGAATTCGAAGAACTAACGGAGGAAGCTCAGGCGCTGTTACAGCTTCAGGGCATTAAGATTGATGAAACCAACTCAGACAAATGACACCATAAAGATTCTGGTATTAGCCGATCACGAATCCAAGCTGCTCTATGATTATTATGATCCGGAGCGGCTTAAAGATATTGACCTCATTATTTCATGCGGCGACCTAAGAGCGGATTATCTGACATTTTTTGTCACACTCTGCAATGTCCCGCTTCTATATGTTAAGGGAAACCATGATAAAAAATATGATGTCAAGCCTCCAGAAGGATGCATCTGTATTGAAGATACTATCTATGTTTATAAAGGAATACGCATCATGGGGCTGGGCGGCTCCATGGAGTATATTCCTAAATCTACAAATCAGTATTCCGAGCAGAAAATGAGACAGCGGGTACAGAAATTGAAGCTTAAACTATGGTGGCATAAAGGTTTTGATATTCTGGTAGCCCACTCTCCCGCATACCATATTAACGATATGGAAGACCTTCCTCATCGGGGATTTGAAGTTTTCAGAACACTGATGGAAAAATACGAACCGAAATTTTTCTTTCATGGCCATGTACATTCCAATTACGGCCGGAATTTCAAAAGAAAGGACAAATTCGGAAAAACTACGATAATAAATGCATATGAATACGCCATTGTAGAATACCCAACTGATACGGAGGATTAATGTGGCTACAATACCATCCGAAACAAATTTATGAGCGACAGTTAATTTTTTGTAGCGATACTTAACTTTTGTTCACTTGTAAATGCTAAATGTCCTTGCTATGATTGATAATATAACAGAGGCCAATGTTATTAGATCAAAATCATAGGAGGTTCACACTATGCAGATAGGTGAAATCATAAGAAAATATAGAAAAGAACGCAACATGACACAGGAAGAAATGGCAAACCGTCTTGGCGTAACGGCTCCGGCTGTTAATAAGTGGGAAAACGGAAATTCAATGCCGGATATAATGATGTTAGCGCCGATAGCCAGACTCTTAGAAATCAGTCTTGATACACTTCTGTCTTTTCAAGATGAACTTACTCCGGAAGAAATTACTCATTTTATTTATGAAACATCAGAACAACTTAAAAGCAAGCCTTACGATGAAGCTTTTCAATGGTCAAAAAAGTTAATAGAACAGTACCCAAACTGTAAGGAATTAATATGGCAAACGGCAGTCTTACTTGACGCCAGACGTTTAACAACGGAAATCCCCGATTCCGAAAGTTATGATGACTTTATCGTCAATTGTTATACCTGTGCCTTGGAAAGTGAAAATGAAATTACAAGAAATCATGCCGCAGACTCTCTATATGGATTTTACTTAAGAAAAGGGCAGTATGATAAGGCGGAAGAATACCTGTCCTATTTTTCCTTGCAGGATCCTGAGCGAAAATTTAAGCAGGCACAGATTTACAGCAATACCGGACGTATAGATGAAGCTTATAAGGAATTTGAAAAATTATTATTTTCATATTATGCGATGGCAAGCGCGGCACTTCATAATATCTATATGCTTGTAATGCAGGAGAATAATCTCCCAAAGGCTCATATGCTTATTGATAAGCAGCAGAAATTAGCAAATGTTTTTGATATAAGCAGCTACCACGAGCTTACATGTAGATTAGAGTATGAAACCGCTGTGAAAGATACGGATGCAGCCATTAAAACAATGGAGGAAATCCTGGCCAGCATTGATACAATGGCAGATTTCAGAAAATCACCCTTATATGAGCACATGAATTATCAAGCGCCCAGCGAAGAATTTACGGCAGATTTAAAAGAAAAGATATTGACGTGTTTTCGCGATGAAGAAACCTACAGCTTTCTCAAGGATGATGAGAGGTATCGGGAATTGATAAAATAGATAGAAAAAACCGCCCGCCATAAGCCATGCCACTTAGCAAGCGCCCGGATTTGCACACGGGGTCTGAGTATATTAAAAATTTTCTGTAAATAAAGATATATAAGGTCTTATATGATAA
>JAIDPH010000235.1 GCA_029062885.1 Lachnospiraceae bacterium | reverse complement strand
GCACGATTTACCTTCAATATAAAGTAGGTATTTCATCAAAGCATTTGTAAAACTCGCTATTATTCCAATCTGGTACCGGACGATAATCATAGGCGACTCCATCTATATGGAAATTCGGGCAGCTGTCGGTAGCAATAGACAATCTCACTACATCCCCGTTTGCCAACGTCAGTTCCAAGCAGGCACATTGTGTTCCGCACTCTGTTCCGCCGTAGATATATTCTGCATTACTAAACCACTCTTCAAATTTTTGCAGTGTCGCTGCTTCCGTTATGGTCTGACTATAATATATCCCGCCGGTTAAAGTAGACTTAACATCTAACTTAGCGGATACAATATCTTTTATTTTGGAAACATCATAATTTTGATAACCTGCTTTCTCCATTAACATGAGCTGTATATAGTCGCATAACTTAGGTGCTTCTATAAAGCACTCCATGATACCATCTTCATCATCATAAGTATAATATAAGTATCCTCCTTCAAACGCTCTGATTTCTACATCATTATATATTATCTTCCAGCCTCTTTCTTTATGACCTTCCCACCGTCTGTCAAACGGTTTCCCTTCCAAATCCAACGCCTTCACTTGTGCTGACAGCCATTCTTGGTCTTTACCTGTAGGAATATAATAATAATATGTTCTTTCGCTTATCATGGAAGGCTGAACTTTTATACAAACCTTGTCAGCTTCCGGTTGTTCATAAAGCATGATGTCCTGTATGGAACCGTTTTCTGTCGGCATTCCATCCGCCTGTAAAGAAATATATTTTTCCAAAATGGCATTTACTTCCGCTTTATCCTCTTCACTAAGGCTGATACTCCTTTCGTAAACAGAATCATTAAATGTTCCGCAGCCGGAATGATATCTTACCGTATTCCCATCAAATACAAGTTCACAATTATCTATACAATCCCCAGTACCTTCATTCCACTCTCCGGATTCAAGTATATCTCGTAGAATTGCAGCATCTTCTCTTGACAATGTAACCAAACCGTTGTCGATTAAAACATTAGATACCTGCATACCACTGAAAGTTTCCTGCTGCTTAACATCTTCCTTATCTGGCGTCTGCTCTGACAATAAATCACTCTCCTCATCCGGTATTGTATCTCTTATCTGATACTCTTTGGCTGGATTTGTCAAAAAACAGACTGCCGTTATCACGAATACTGCTGCTGCCGCTATTATAATCCATAGTGCAGGCTTTTTATAATGCAATACGGATTTCACTCTTTCCTTTACCCCCACTTCTCCAAAGGCCAGCGGACACACAATGATAAGGCTCCTCTGTCTTGCACAGGATAACAACACTTTAGAATAATCTTTTTTCTCATGTAATGTCATATCTTTGACTACTTTTTCATCACACGCCAGTTCAATGTCCTTGCAGAACAGGGCATACGCTATCCAGCAAAGAGGATTCAACCAATAGATGCACAACAATAAGTATCCTAACGCTTTCCATAAGTGGTCTTTTCTTTTCAAATGCGCAGATTCATGTGAAATGATAAAATTCATTTCTTTCTCACTCAGTGCAGAAGAAAGGTAAACACGTGGTCTGACAATCCCCAAAATAAAAGGCGATTTTACAGCATCACAAATATAAATATTATTCTTTACGCATACCGCTTCTCTTACAAGTTTATGCAGACTTATAGTGCTGCCCATTGCGCAGACTATCAACAAAATCATGCCACAGAGCCAGACAAAACCGGCAGCATGTGTAATTGCTTGCAATGGCGCCACGCTTTCCGATTCATCATACGCAAAAGCCTCTGTCAAAATTGGGTTAATCGTATTTTCCACGATAGTAAGATGACTGTCTATGGACGGTATATATTGTACTTCCCCCTCCACAACCGTACTGGTTTGTATAGGTTCTGTACTTGGCAGTACGCTGAACTGACTTTCAATGGAAAACGGACAAATCAGCCTGATTGCAACAACGCCCCACAATAAACAGCTTATCCATTTAGGCATTTTTCTAAATATCAGTCTTATACATATGACTGCCAGTATCAACCACCCGGCAATAATGCTCATATTTAATAATTTCAAAAAAATATCCCCCATGCCTATTCCTCCTTAACACTGTCAATCATCCTGTGGATTGCTTCTGCCTCATCCTCTGTAATCTTAGAGCCCTGCATAAATGCCGCAATAAATGCGGGAAGTGAACCTGCAAAGGTATCTTCCACATATTTTTTACTCTGCATGGAATAAAATTCATCTCTGGAAATAACGGCAGTTACCATACCGTTTTCATTCCGAAACAATCCTTTGTCAATTAATCTTCGCAGCACATTATGCGCCGTGGTTCTCTTCCAGTTAAATTCTACTGCTGTCATCTTTACCAGTTCAGACGAAGTAACCGGCTCATTCTCCCAAATCATATCCGCATACCGCGCCTCAATAACACCTAATTGTATTTCTGTCATATGATTCCTTCTCCTTTTATAGACCACTCATTGTAGTCTTTAATACAGACTACACTATGTGGTCTCAAATGTCAATATTAGCTTTCACTGAATATTGTCATTCCTATAATACGAAAAAATGCCCTGCAGCAAGCTGCAGGGCATCAACTATTACATAAAATTATATATGTACGGTATTATATATATTTCTTCAATACATCTACCTTGTCAAGTTTCTCCCAAGGCAGGTCCAAATCATTACGTCCAAAATGTCCGTAAGCTGCCGTCTGTTTGTAAATCGGACGGCGAAGGTCTAACATCTTAATGATTCCTGCCGGTCGTAAATCAAAATTCTCACGAACGATTTCAACCAGTTTCTCATCAGATACTTTGCCTGTACCGAATGTGTCAACCATGATTGATGTAGGCTGCGCAACACCGATTGCATATGACAACTGAATCTCACATTTCTCTGCAAGACCTGCCGCTACAATATTCTTAGCTACATAACGTGCTGCATAAGCTGCAGAACGGTCAACCTTAGTACAGTCTTTTCCGGAGAAAGCGCCGCCGCCATGACGTGCATATCCGCCGTATGTATCTACAATAATCTTACGTCCTGTCAGACCTGCATCACCGTGAGGTCCGCCGATTACGAAACGTCCCGTAGGGTTAATGAAGAACTTAGTCTTTTCATCTACAAGCTCTGCCGGAAGAACCGGATCAAACACATATTTCTTAATATCTTTGTGAATCTGCTCCTGTGTAACATCATCATCATGCTGGGTAGAAAGAACTACAGCTTCCAGTCTTACAGGCTTTCCGTTTTCATCATATTCTACGGACACCTGGCTCTTTCCATCCGGTCTTAAATATTTTAAAGTGCCGTCTTTACGTACTTTAGTCAGCTGTAATGCCAGCTTATGTGCAAGTGATATCGGATAAGGCATATATTCTTCAGTTTCATTGGTTGCATAACCGAACATCATACCCTGATCGCCTGCACCGATTGCTTCGATTTCCGCATCGGACATTTTATTCTCTTTCGCCTCTAATGCTTTATCAACGCCCATTGCGATATCCGCAGACTGCTCGTCGATTGCCACCATTACGGCACAGGTATTTCCGTCGAAACCATACTCTGATTTTGTATAGCCGATTTCTTTTACTGTTTCACGTACAATTTTCTGAATATCCACATAAGCATTTGTGGTAATCTCTCCGGTCACCAGTACGAAACCTGTACAGGTTGCTGTCTCACAGGCAACACGGCTCATGGGATCTTTTTCCATGCATGCATCCAAAATGGCATCTGAGATGGCATCACAGACTTTATCCGGATGTCCCTCTGTTACTGATTCTGAGGTAAATAATCTTTTTTCCATATTTTTTTCCTTTCTTCGTTTTAGTATTATAAAATAAAAAAATCCACTTACCAAAATAAGCGGACCTGATATCAGGAGTAATCAAATCCTCTTATTGTTCGACCTGCCTTATGACAGACTTATTCGCTCAGGTTGGCACCTTCCTTACAGGGGTTGCCGTGGCTTCACAGATCCTATGTATCTCCACCACTCTGAATAAGAGAAAACTCAATATTTATTTTTCTAACTATAAAATAACATACACCTATTTACTTCCACTGTCAATAGACAGTCAGTAAAATTATAAGGAAATTAAGCAAATATCTATCCTGCATTGAATTTAAAGTTTGCAG
>JAIDPH010000234.1 GCA_029062885.1 Lachnospiraceae bacterium | reverse complement strand
GAATAATCTTTTTGCAGACCTGTCCGCAGCAATGCGCTGCGGGCAGGCGGTACATTCTTTTTCTTGTCGTAAATTTTCCCTAAATTTCACAATTTTTCAGGAAATTATTTCTTATTTCATTGATTACTGGACAATATTGTGCTATTGTGGTATGATAAGCAAGATGATGTAATAAATTTGTAACATATGCACCCGTAGTCTAACGGATAGAACGTAGGCCTCCGACGCCTTTGATGCAGGTTCGATTCCTGTCGGGTGCATTTGCATCATTTTTTTAGCAAAAGAAAGGTTGTAGATAATGAATACGTCAAACAGCGATAAAAAGGGGAACCTTATGGAGAAATTAGAAGCGCTAAAGAGCTGGTTTGTAAAGAATTCCAAAATTGTCATGCCTGTGCTTTTAGCAGTCTGCGTAATTATCACCGTTGTTATTTCAGTCAGCGCCAATAGGAGAGATGATGAGCAAGGGGAAGATGTTGAAGTAAATAATATAGTGGCGAATGAGGAGAACGGAGGAGAATCAGACGAGGTTCAGGAAATACTGCTTAAGGAAAATGATAATCCGGAAATTAAAGAACTCATTGAAAATTATTATGCAGCGCAGGTTATAGGCGATATGGATACGATTTACACCCTTGTGGATGTCCTTGACGAGCAAGAGGCGATTAAGATTGAGGAGACCAGCAAATATCTGGAGTCTTTTCCTACGTTGGACATATATACTAAGCCCGGTCCTGTAGAGAACTCATATCTGGTATATATATCTTTAAAGGAAAAATTTAATGATTATGACAATCCGATTCCGGGTATGGAAGTGTATTATGTATGTGTAGACGAAAGCGGCAGATATTTCATATGTAACAGTGATAATGGAGACGAAAGCGAGCTGGAATATATGAGAATTGCTAGCCTGCAGGATGACGTCATAGACTTAAGTAATAAGATTAATGTAGAATATAACAATATGGTAGCCGAAGACGAAGAACTGAAACAGTTTCTTGCCGACTTTAAGGCGGAGATTGAGAAAAAAGTAGGAGAAATGCTACTGTTGGCAGAAGAAAGCAACGCCTCGGAAAATGATGGAGAAGGCGCTGAATCTGCCGGTGAAGATGGTCCGCAAACTGTCACTGTCGTAACAAAGGTAAAGGCAATAGATGTGGTGAATATACGTTCATCAGACAGCGAGACAGCTGATAAGCTCGGTAAAGCGGCAATAGGCGATGAATTCAAGCTGATTGAAAAGATAGATAACGGCTGGAGCAAAGTCGAGTATGAAGGTAAGGATGCTTATATAAAGAGCATGTATCTGGAAGACGTTGAATTCGTTGAAGTGAATACAGAAAATGAAACCGAGACTCCTGCTAATACTCAGGTTGGATCTGATGCGGTTACCGGAACCGTTACGGCGACAGCTAATGTCAGAATCAGAAGTGAAGCCAGCGAGACCAGTGAGAAACTGGGACTTGCTTATAGGGGTCAGAAGCTGGATTTAATAGCGCATCAGGATGATGGCTGGACCAAAATAAGATATAACGGCCATATTGCCTATGTAAAATCAGATTATGTGGAGTAAACAGACTAAAGTAAACAAAATATGGTAATAGTAAAGAGTATAGGACAAAACCTATACTCTTTTTATTTGTATGGAGGTAATAATGAAACAGGATGATATTATGATTTTGAAGGAAATACAAAAAAATACACATGTGGCGATGACGACCATAGACACTATATTGGATAAAGCATCGGATGATGAATTTACATTGAAGCTTTCCAAACAATCTATCGGATATGCCAGAATCCATAACGATGCAGTGGAACAGCTTGTAGATGAGCAAAGCAGCCCATATCGGAGCAATCAGGCTGCGGATATAGCGCTGCGTGGCAGTATTCATTTAGGAACCATGCTAAATACCAGTACAAGCCATCTGGCAGAGATGATGATACAAGGTTCCAACAGAGGTCTTACAAGCATGTATAAAGCCGTTAAGCATAACACTCTGGCACAGGAGCGCTCAGTGGAACTGGCGAGGGAGCTTATGGATTTTGAAGAAAAAAGCATTGAGCAGATGAAAGATTATCTTTAATTGTATACATGCATACAATTATTTGTGCATTATTGTACAATTTGTATAAAAAACCACATAAAATTTTTATGTATTAACATATAAAATCAGGCTTGTGGATTTTTGAGCGACATACTATAATGGTACGTGGACAATATAGTCAGTGTGGAAAGAAAAGACTGACTGGAAAATGTTTGTGCATATTACAGTTAAAGGAGGACATGAAAAATGTCATATGTTGATGAGGTTTATGACTTGGTAGTAGCGAAAAATCCTGCGCAGCCGGAGTTCCATCAGGCAGTAAAAGAAGTATTGGAGTCACTTCGCGTTGTGATTGAAGCAGATGAAGAAGCATATAGAAAAGATGCTTTGCTTGAAAGGCTGACGGTTCCTGAAAGAATCGTTCAGTTCCGTGTTCCGTGGGTAGATGATAAAGGACAGGTTCAGGTTAATAACGGTTTCCGCGTACAATTCAATAGCGCAATCGGTCCCTACAAGGGCGGTTTGAGATTCCATCCGTCAGTTAATCTGGGCATTATTAAGT
>JAIDPH010000233.1 GCA_029062885.1 Lachnospiraceae bacterium | reverse complement strand
GAGCGCCGTTGTGAATGACTCGGTGGAAGCAGATGCTTATACAGTAGGTATGGATGCCTATGCAACGATAATCAGCAACGGCGATTATTCATTGGGCACTGTTTTACCCAGAACTTCAAGGGAATTTCAAGAAGTTTATCAGAATGCGGACATTGTCATTGCAAAAGGACAGGCAAATTATGAATGTTTAAGTGAAGAAAAAAAGAACATATTCTTTCTTCTCATGACGAAATGCAAGGTAATTGCAGACGATATCGGAGTTTCCGAAATGAAAATGATCTGCATGAAAAACAAATATTAACCTGACCTAGTCTTCTCATGAATTGTATACCATATTAAAATACCACCACCAACAGCATCTTAAACTGCTCCTTACCTCGCACGGCATGAGGGTGCTTTGCGGGCATCACGATGGATTCCCCTTCATGAAGCTCGTAGTTTACACCGTCGATCGTGATCTCACCCACACCGTCCAGACAGGTAACGAAGGCATCTCCGCCTGATTCATGGGTACTGATCTCTTCCCCTTTGTCAAATGCAAACAGCGTCACACTGACCGCATCATTCTGGGCCAGCGTCTTGCTGACAACTTGACCTGCCTGATATGATACTTGGTTCTTTAGAATTAGTACTTCTGATTTGTTGATGTTTTTCATTGTTTTCTGTCCTTTTCACTAAAAATATATTCAGGTATTATCGGTATATACCCCGATTCCTTTCTCTCGATATGCCTCAATCTCATCAGCAACATTTACTGTATGCACAAACATATGTACCCCATACCATTCACATATATCCGATAATCCGTCTTGATAATACTTCGCATTCATAGTGATTACATCGATATCATGAAGCATACAGAACTCAGCAAACTGGTGCATTTTATCCTCCTCGCCCCTGTATCCTTCTGAATATAACGTAAAAATATAATTCGGAAACGGATAAATCTCATCCACAATATCATGCATATACATATGATAGATCTGAACAACGAAACGATCCAGTATCTCCTCACAGTCATTTCTTGCTGCCGCGTCAACCAAAGCATAAAATTCTTCTTTTATCTCCTCCGGTTTCGAATATTTTGTATCTGTAATAATATACATATCCGGATGCTCTTTAAGAAACTGCATAATATCATCTACGGACAATGGTGTGTATTTTCCCATCACCTTATGACTCATGAAATCATCCAATGTCGGAATATAATCCTTGTCCCTGAAATCATCCTGATTCGTCTCTCTGTTCCAGAATTCCCAGTCATGACATGCTACGATCTGCTTATCCGCCGTCATGATAAGATCACATTCAAACAAGCGCTTTCCCGCCTCATAGTTGTATTCCAATGCTTCCTTTGAGTTCGTATACGCGACACCATCAATACTTCCCAGTGCATGCACTACAACATTATCTGTCTTGTACCACTGCCGCCCGGCCAATCTGTACTGACGGCCTAAATAAGAACCCACATCCAATATCATTACTGCGGCACAAACTGATAATCCCAATAAAAATGCAGAAATATACGCCGCTCGCCGCTTGCTCATTTTATTGCACACAATATGGACAATGAGCAAGACAACAAATATAACAACCGTTGGCAATACGACATATTTTGCAAACAGCGTACGCTTATTCTGCAATCCGTTTCTAAATGATTCATTCACCATGGCAAAAGTCAAGGTTCCATATGTTTCTCGAATCCATAAAGCCGCCGTTATCACAAATGTCATAATACATAGAAAAACGACCCATGCCGCATTACCAATTTTCGCCCATATACTACTCATTCTTTATACTATCCTTCTATTTGCCTCTTATCCGGCATACAGTTCCCTCATGCCGACACTTTGTTTCCAACAACGAAATTCATATAATAAAAATTAGAATATAACTTCAATTCACTGTTAAACGCCTTGAACCCCATCTCTTCCGGCAGTGTTTTTTCTTCCGAGAAAAGATTCGTCCCCAATGCCAGCCTGTCTCCTTCGACATCAGCCCCTATTGCCGCCAGAATCGTAGGAAACATATCCAGAATAGAAAACTCTCTGTTTGTCGTCTGTCCGATCATAAGCCCGTCCGGAAGATTAATAAAACAATTATATATCTTACGGCTATAATCGCCGATGTCATCCCAGAAATCAGCTTTCATGTTCAAATGATCTCCCGTGATCACGATCGTTGTGTTCTCATACCATTCCTGATCACTTACCCAATCGATAAACTGCGCTGCCTGTCTACTGGCGCAGGCCAATACATTCTCATACTGCTTCTCATAAGCATCGTCGCATATACCACAAATATACCCATCCGCCGGATGTGTATCAACCGTAAGCATCATAAAATTAAACGGCTCATTCTGTCCTGCGATCTCCGTCAACTGCTGTTTCGCATACTCATAGAGCTTCTCATCCTCCATGCCCCAGAACTCATGATAATCTTCCGAAATGATTCCATCTCTTTTGGCTCCGTTGTAATCCAAAATATGAAAATCCCCATGCTGTTCATAGAAAGCCTGACGGCCGCCGAAAACTGCCTCTGATCCGCACATGAAATAGTTTTGGTATCCGTTTTCCGAAAGCACTTCTCCTAAGCCTCTGAGCCCGGGTGCGAAACTCTCATACTCTCCGGCCTCATTTCCGTCTACCGGTAATTTATAGGGCACTCCCGTTGCACTGGAAAACAGACCTCCCATTGTCCAGCCAGTTTCCGCAGCGGCTCCAGCCCCTCCCAAATCCTCGTCATTAGAAAAAGATACATTTTCTTTTGCCAGCTTCGTCAATTCCGGAATGTAATTGACCGGTTTCCCGCCTCCTTCCTGTATTGATGCATAAGTGGCTTCCATAGATTCCATATAAATAACGATCAGGTTCCTTTTCTTTTCCGGAAACATGATCGCAACATCGTCAGGACTAACATACTTCGACTCAAATATGCCGGATACATTTGTCACGCTCTGTACATATTCCGGTATACCTACTGTTGCCGCCCTATTCCAGACACTGCCGCACAGAACAAGAATGACCGTCCATAAGACAACCAGCTTTCTTGCGTTCGCAAATCTGCTCTTTTTCCCTCTCAGCTGCAAATGCTTCGTCCCGATCCGAAAATCTATTTCTAAAAAGATTCTGCCGGCCATCATGTCATAAAGCGTATAGACCGCCACTCCTGCGATAGCAAGAAAAGCCGAAGGATACAAGCATTGACGGATATAATCATCGAGCACTCCCGATTCTGTTCCTTTTAGCGGGCTGAAAAGCTGGTATAGAGCAATTGAAAAGTCAACTTCATTAAAATTATCCAAAAACCAATTTGCTGATTTCAATAAAATGATTAATAAAAAGAATATAAGAACTAACAGTAATCTACTGATGATCTTCCATATGATTTTCACTTTTTTCATCATAAGTCCTCACTGTCAATGTAAACTTGATATATTTCCCTATGATTGTTTCCACATACGGAACTATAACTGCCATCACAAGTGCAATCACCGTATATTTAATAAAAAAAGGAAAGCTGACCAAAGCATCCGATGTTACGCCGGATACTCCCAATCCATATGTAATAATACAACCGGTCAAAAAAACATTGATCAACACATAGATTCCATACCTGAATAACACTCTCGGCATACGCCAATCGGCTCCCGTATTTCTCCTGTTTTTAATCAACACACTGACAATGGCCGGAAAAAAAAGTCCTATAATTTCCATTTCGCTGCTCCCCAAAATATATTTTATTTGTGCCGAAAAATCAGTTCATTTTGTCAAAACTCATGCAAATATTATACTATATAATGAAAATAAATCAATCCTGCTTAATTTTTGATAATGATATATCGAGATTTAGCGAGGTAAACATGGAAAAATAAGCTCTTTTGGGGAATATATAATTAATAACAAGTCTGCCTCCTTGGTACGATAATTATATCATACCAAAGAGGCAAATACTATCTACCCTTTCACCACACCCACAGTCCTAAGCTTTCTGACCGGCGTCACGATATCCGTCTGCTGCGCCATGACCTCATCGATATCTTTATAGGCAAATCTGCACTCCTCAGCCACATCATTCTTCTTCCGCTTGCCGAGAACAACGCCCTGCTCTTTTAAGTCCACCATCACCTGCTCGGTCGTAAATGCATTCATTGCGCCGGTTCTGGAATAAGCCCTGCCTGCACCGTGAGACGATGTATGGAAAGACTCAGGGTTTCCTTTTCCCTCTACGACATAGCTGTAAGAGCCCATGGCACCCGGTATGACCGCACGCTCTCCTTCTCTTACCCTTGTCGCACCTTTGCGGTGTACCCAGACATTCGCATCGTAGTGATTCTCCAATGCCGCATAGTTGTGGTGACAGTTGATCCGGTCAGTAAAAGAAACCGTCCGCCCCGCATATCTTTCAATATGCTCTTTTACAACACCGCACACCTGCTCCATCATGCACTCCCTGTTCTCATATGCATAGTCCAGCGCAAGATGCATCCAGTTGATGTACTGCTGCCCTTCCTTAGTATGTACAGGAAGAAAAGCAAGTCTGTACTCATCCGGTACCTGACTGTACCATGTGCTGTTCAGTTCACGCGCCTTATTGTGAAAATAGTCGCAAATCTCCTTTCCCAAATGACGGCTTCCCGAATGGATCATGATACAAAGATATCCTTCCTCATCCTCCTGAAGCTCAATAAAATGATTGCCGCCTCCGAGTGTTCCCACTTGAAAATAACCCTCCTCAATCAAATGAACCAACTCCGAATTTGCCTCATATTTCTCCATATTTTCAAACGCCAGATCAAGCACCGCCGACT
>JAIDPH010000232.1 GCA_029062885.1 Lachnospiraceae bacterium | reverse complement strand
GTATTCCTCTTTTCTATTAAACATCAAATTAAGATTAAACTATCTGTAAAGGAAACGCCGATTAATGCCTCCTGCACTCCCAATTCTTTATGGTAATTTCTAAAATGGACGCACTTATGCCATAAAAAAATCTCTACTGCGCCCCCACTGGTAAACAGGATGTGGAACCTGCTCATATTTTTAGCGACACCTCGGTATACAGTCTTGGCATAATCGACAACCATTTGTAATGGCTGCTTTATTTTATTCCTTCCTGCCCCACACATGCTCCTGCAGATAAATATACCCATTACTAATATCCACCGCTTTTATCTCATGCAGCGTATTAATGGCATCTATAACTTCTTCCCGTTCAACAGATTTCCTCTCCCTCTGCTGATACCATTCCTGTAATTCACCGATAAACTGTTCCTCTTCAACTCCGGTATCATATGCGTCTTTCCTATGCAGCAGATAAACGGCATAAGCCTCCAGTCTACTTAATTCCCGTTTTACAGATTTCTCGATAAAAAAGGCAGCAACGATTATCAACTGAATGTAATTGAATACACTCTCTGGCTTACTGATAGATGCTGTAAGCTCCAGTCCGGCTACGATCGCTTTCTTAAGATCAATCTTTACATTACCAGCCTTATAAGATGCAGAGTCTTCTCCTAAGAATATCATGCCTTTTCTTGCATCTTCTGGCAACACAGTAATATGATTATCCACTATATAAGCACCTGCCGTTTCCTCCATGCCATACTGCAATGCTGCCTGCTCCAATTCTTTTTTTAATCTGTCATTATATTCTATCGCTTCTTTTCTGGTCATTATCAGTCTTCCTCCTCATAAGTTCTCGCCTTTCTGTCCATAGAATCTTATCCAGCTTTCCCTTTTCCATTTTCATAAGAATTTGGTCTTTAAACTCATCATATACATCCAGAAAACCGCTGTATAAATGGTTCCCATCCACTGTGTCAAAATCATATTCGTCTTTGTCGGCAACTGCAAACAGCCGGTTCTTACGCTTTATTGGCATCGGATGCTGCCAGTCATAAAAAACCGTCTTATACAATACCCTGTCCGTATAATAATACAAATCAAAAAAATCCATATATATCATGGGTGCCAAGTATGTATATTCTTCAAGAACAGTATTTGCGCCCTTTTCTTCCATGATAATCTTCAACACAATATGGTAAGCAATCATGTCAGCATCATATTCTTCTTTTTCAGGATGCCTTTCCGTGTATTTCCTGCCAATAGCCGCCAAATATACATGTGCAATCTCATGTGCCAGGCTGAATGCTACGATTGTCCAATAACAGTCCTCAGCAAGCTGAAGTATCTGAAAATCTCCATTTATTGTATCCATCAATGCCTGATTCGCATCCTCACCCTGCATCTCTCCGAATATACACACATCATTCATTAAAAACAATACATATGTAAAACACTCTCCATATGTCTCCAGATTATCGAAATCTTTAGACCATTTAAACATTGCAAGCAGGAATCCCATTACAGTTGATTCAAACAGTTCATCAATATGTACGAATGCCGGATTTACCCTGTCATTGTAAATATAACTGTTAATCGTGTTTTGATAAAGATTACTCAATTCAATTTCTGTCCCGGCATAACCATATTCTTTTGCAAAATACCTCTTGACTATATCAAACATTGTCTGCAAATTATGCTTTGCCATATTCTCTTTTAGCTGTTCTTCCGAAAAATAGGAAGAAAAGTATTTTAACATGGTTTTAATTCCACGTTCTTCGTCCTTTAAAGAACGCCCACCGAATTTGAATATCTCATAATCGTCTGGTGGCAACATAAATTTCTCCAAAAAAGGGCGGTCATTGCTTTCCTTTCCCATCTCCGTTCCTCCCCGCTATCATTCCATTTCCCTGAACGTGCCAGCCATTCCTCCTACAAGGCTCCACTGGCGCTACATATGGGATTTCAGATTTTCCGTGCTTTGCCGAAAAGCCTCACAACCATTGACGAATTATCAAAATGCTCCATGATTCTGAAAGCGGCACGGTACCCGCTTTTCATTCCAGCAGATATCCCTTCGCCCATAGGGTTCAAATATCCGACGACTTTCCCGATAATCTTTCACTTCGATGTCTGTCCCCCCGTATGACACAAACTCGTTCAGTTCACTGTAAACACTGATGAATAACGCCGTCTCCTTTTTTTAAAGCACTCCACTCATCGCATGGGACTTCCATTCACCGATATGTACCAAAAATCTCTATTTCTAACTTTTTGCCCCATCCCTTTGATTTTCTGTAAGAAGGACTTATTCAGAAAGTTTATTTTCCGGCCATCAACTCCTGTATCCTGCTTTGTGCTGTCTCATTCTTTTCCCTTAGTTTCTCTAATTCCGCCTCATATTTTTCTCTGAGTGCGTTCATCCTATCTTCATGTTTCTGGCGTAGTTCTGCCCTTTCCGCCTCAGCCTGCTTGTCCTTTTCCAGTAATTCAAGACGGTGTGCATATTCTGACTCTTTCACACTGTCTTCCAATTCTCGTACCCGATCGGCCAATGCTTTGATTTGTGTCTCTTTCTCCTCTATCATTTCGGGGTACTTCGCCCGTTTGTCCAATTCCTGCTGTTTCTCAGCAACAGATTTGGTCAATATATCATTCAACTGGATTTTGTCCTGCAAAGATGCGTTCATCTGCGCTTCCTTTTCTTTCATCTCCGCACGTAGTCCCTGGTTCTCCAGCTGTTCCTTTTCCAGCTTTTCCTCAAGTTCCTTTTTTTCTTTTGTGGCACGGTCAAACATGCTCTCATACGCTTCACGGCTGCGTCTGGCATCTTCAATCCGTTTCTGTAAATCCTGTATTACCGCATCCTTGGAATCCAGAAGCTGTTGTACCTCTATCTGTGCCCTCTCGTCTGCTGTCGTCAGTGCTTTCAATATATCCGTAAATTTTGCACTTAGGCACTGCTGATATTGTTCAAACTTTCGTATATCCTCTGCATACTGCGATTGTGTAGTTATTAGCATTTCCCTCTCATACGCCGCCATCAATGCATTAAAGGCCACATCCTGATTTGGGAAATCTTTGCATAAAAGTCTTAATTTATCCGCCGTTTCATTGTCAATGCGAAATGCTGTCGGCTTTTTTTCACCTGTTTTTTTCTGTGACTTATCGTATTCCGTCAAGGTAATGCCCTCCTTTGGCTTTTTCTTAAATTATAGCGTAGCATTATCAAATATGCAATCAAAACATACACTTTGTAATACATTACATGGTTTACTGCTTTTTTGCTATCAAATTAATATCAAAAATATATGTATTACATTACTATGTATTACATCAAATATTATTGAATATATAGGAAATTCCTAAAATTTTTTGTATTACATTTTTAGACTTTTTGTGCATTTTATATTATGATTGATTTAGATATAGAAGTATTACGTGGAGGTAAATACTATGAAAGTCCCTCAATTCCACTTCGAAGAGTTTACCCGCCTATTAGAAAGAGCTGCCGGTACCGACGGCTTCCTTCACTGCAGTCCACACGCCAAGACAGTCATTCGGCAGATCTTGTCAGCCGAATATCCGGAGCAAGAGGACGACATTGAATTCCTCATGGATATGGTAAATTATGAAATGCGCAAGCGAAACTATACCGGCCAAAAGCGCCGTTTTCCCGCCACAAGGATACTGAATCAGCTTTGCAATGAGCCGCTCTATATATCCACGCAATCAAATACCCTGCAGCAGAGCTGCAAGACTAAATAAAAGAGGAAGATGCCGATTAGACATTCTTCCTCTATCTTCTTTTACTTGTTTCCTTCGGTTTTTTAGTCCTTTTTTATTTCCTCATCCGAAAGGTCTGCCACCTGTAGTTCCCCTTTTAACCATTTTGCAAATACTTTCCTAAACTCTTCCACCCTGCCCTCCGGGACATCCACAGTTACCTTTTTGACTCCTTTACCTTCCCTTTCAAAAATATGGGCTATATCTGTCCTGCCCATATTTTTTTTCAGGGCTTTCGCTCTTGTGTCATTGATCCTATCACCGTAGGTATCAAAAATCCATTGCTGGGTATCCCTGTCAAAAAACACAAACTTTAAAACTGCCTTTCTTGTCAGCAGCTCATTGTAATACATTTCCTGCAGCGACGGAATCACCTTTTCATAAATACTAAGGTTTTCATAAACCGCCGTTTTCTCCAGCCCCAGGTCCTTGGCAAGCTGGTCGATCCGCTCCCCTTTCGCATACCTCCGTCTCTTATAAACCTCCATACGTTCCATTGTAATTTGGATCTTAATCTTATTTGGAAGTTTGGAGAAATCACGGTACAAGTTCGTGTCATTGATGATCTCCCTGGCCTGTTCTTCTGTTATTTCGTCATCCTCATATACAATGCAGGGGAGGAAACGGAATTTCTGTTCATCAAAGCCGCTTTCTTCCCTACACTCTTCGATGATTTCCCGGCATATATCCCGCCTGTTGTGTCCCGCCAGAATCATACATTCACCACTGCGTTCCCACAGAACAAGTGGATTCTCAATCCCTCTTTCATAAATCGACATTTTCATCTCCAAGTAACGCTCTGGTTGATCATCTTTTAAGAGAGGATAGCGGTTCCAGTCGACCGGGGCGGGCTTCATCTCGTCTATATCCCTGTACTCCAGCATTTTTCTGCCTTTTCCCACGGCACTCCGCACACTTACATTTTTCAATGTCTCGGAGACCTCTCTCGATGCTTTCTGTGTATTCGCCTGCATACTTTTCAAGAACATATCATTTGAAACATTCCCTTTTTTCCCTGCCATTTAGCCCTCCTCCATATCC
>JAIDPH010000231.1 GCA_029062885.1 Lachnospiraceae bacterium | reverse complement strand
CAATATTATAAACAATACAAAGGAGTATTGCATGAATACGGTCGATTATTTAGACAGACTGCTGGCAAAGTACTCCGGTACGTTCGATATTTATCAGCCATATGTCATTAATGGAAAAGAGTATCCTGCGTATGGATACTTTTTTTCGCACGTAGAGAAATATGTGCTGGTCAGGGAAGCAAATATGTGGTCTTCCGACAGCTATGAGCATATCCTTTTTATAGAAACGGATGAGCTTAATGAAGAGTTGCTTGATGAAGCATATACGCTTGTTAAGGATTATATGGAACCGGTTCTTGTGAGAAAAGGAGAGGAGCTGCCTGCTCCAAACCATATGTACAGCTATCTTACGATTGCCATTCTGTCCAATAAATCCATTTCAAAAAAGCTTCAGAAGGCAATAAAGAAGTTTAACTTTGAAAAAGGGTACAAATTCAATATGCGGGGTTTTTCACAGGCACATATGATTTGTGTCTCCATGGAAGATGAGCGTGTATACAGCAATTTTGTGGCACGTAAATCCATAAAAACTTTTAAAGATACCTTTAATGATGTGAAAACCGGAAAACCGGGATATAAGCAGATACAAGCAGATAATAATTAGCTTATATAATAGAGAAATCTATTTAATATAAGAAGTTTTAAACTTTTAACAAATTTTTTAGGAGGGATAATTGTGAACTCAGTAGTATTAATCTTACTTGCTATAGTTATCTTCGTAGTTGCATATCTTACATACGGAAGATACTTAGCAAAGACATGGGGAATTGACCCCACTCGCAAAACACCGGCTCACGAATTAGAAGACGGTGTAGATTACTGTCCTGCCAAGACACCAGTTCTGATGGGACACCACTTTTCATCCATTGCCGGTGCAGGTCCTATTAATGGTCCTATTCAGGCAGCATTTTTTGGATGGCTTCCATGTTTCTTATGGATTATAGTCGGTGGTATCTTCTTCGGCGCTGTTCAGGACTTTGGATCTATCTTTGTATCCATTCGCCATCAGGGTAAATCTCTTGGTGAAGTTATCGAAGAGAACATTGGACGTAAAGCAAGAATTCTATTTACCGTATTTGCATGGCTGGTTCTTTTACTTGTTATTGCAGCGTTTGCAGATATCGTTGCTAACTCCTTTACAGGCAGTGATGCAAACGGTTCAGTTGCAACAGCATCCATGCTGTTCATTCTGCTTGCTATAGGATTTGGTTTTGCTGTATACAGAAAGAACGCTCCAATGGTAGTTGCTTCTATTGTTGGTGTTATTCTGCTTGCAGCATGTGTAGCAATCGGTCTTGCATTCCCGATTCAGCTTCCTAAGTCTGTCTGGATTGCAGTTGTATTTATTTACATTATGATTGCATCTGTAACACCTGTGTGGATTCTGTTACAGCCCAGGGATTATTTAAGTTCATTCCTGCTTTATTTCATGATTATTGCAGCTGTAATCGGTATTTTTGCAGCGCATCCGGCAGTAACGGTTCCTGCATTTATCGGGTTCCATGTAGGAAATAATTATATGTTCCCTACACTGTTTATTACAATTGCCTGCGGTGCTATATCCGGATTCCATTCACTTATCGGTTCCGGTACCACATCCAAACAGCTGGATAATGAAAAAGACGCTTTAATGGTAGGTTATGGTTCCATGTTAATTGAATGTGTGCTTGCAGTTATTTCATTGATTGCAATTGCAACTCTGACAACTGACGGCGCATATGCATCTTTTGGTTCACCTACAGTTGTATTTGCAACAGCTATATCAGGATTCTTTGCAACAATCGGTTTCTCTGAAGGTGCTGTAAATGCTACATATACAATTATTGCATTGGCAGTATCATGTTTCTGTTTGACATCTCTGGATACCGCAACAAGACTTGGACGTTTCCTGTTCCAGGAGCTGTTTGCAGGTACGGAAATCGGAAAGAAGCTTAAACTTGAAAATATGTATGTAGCAACAGTTATTACTGCATTATTTGGTTTTGTACTATGTCTTGCAGGATATGCAAAGATATGGCCTCTGTTCGGTGCAGCTAACCAGTTGGTAGCAGTACCTGCATTCCTTGCAGTCGGTACATATTTAAAGAGACAGGGTAAGAACAACAAGATGCTGTATATTCCGATTATCTTCATGGCATGTGCAACACTTACATCTTTGTGCCTGTCCTTTAAGAACAACTTGGTTGCATTAATAGGCGGAGGACTGGATGGAACTGCATTATTTACAAATGTTCTGCAGGATGTCATCATCGTTCCTATGGTAGTTCTGGCTATTATTCTTCTTATTGATGGCGGTAAGGTTTTGTGGGGCAAAGCTGAGAAATAAGAAATTATTATTATTGAATATTAGTAATA
>JAIDPH010000230.1 GCA_029062885.1 Lachnospiraceae bacterium | reverse complement strand
AATAGTGGAGACATTTGCTCTGGTCAAACTTAAGGAATGTCTTGCCTGCCTGCTTGTCATGCCATGGCTTATAAGTAATGCACTGTTCCATGGCAGAAAAGATGTGGATCAGTCCTTCGGTCTTTCCGATTTCCCGGATAATTTCCTGAATCAGATCATCCTTGCGAAAGGTCCGAAGCTTACGGATGAACTCGATTTCAATACCGTTTTCATCTGCGATGCGCTGGGCGTTTGCCTGGACCTGTTCTGTAAGGGGCTGGGAGAAATTTAAAATCAAAAATACGGATGTTGTTGGCGTTCAGATAGCCGGTCATGCCTTCAGCATGGCTCTATCCGGGGATATATCCCTGGATGATCATACGGTCATAACAAGTGATCGTACCATAAATCTTGTCAGCGTATTTATCCGTAAGTAACATGAAACACATCCTTCAATGTTTTTCTTTATTGTACTTGAAACGGGGAGGAAATTCCGTTTTATCCGGGTTAGGAATGCACCTCTTAAAGAACATGAATCAAACGGTGATGGGCCTAGTGTGTCACACTCCCTATGGGGGAACTTCCGGGAACAGGTAAAGGTGAAAGAAGCCGGGGCAGAAAGATCACATATCCCTGCTATTTCAGCAAACTGAGCGCATGTGCAGTAGTCAATACCTTTGAATTCTCCACAGGACGTGGCTCAAGGAAACCATCCGGTGAATAAGGCTTTAGCTCTGAGATTATATTATATGCCAGATAGCGGTCAGGAGCATACGGCAGACAGCGATCCAGTACTTGCCGGTCGACTCCACGCAGACATCAGAACAATAGTATTTCGCAAGCCAGTCAGCTAGTTCCTGTAGTCTCTTGGTGAAGGAGGAGAAACGAGTCTGCTTATACTCGGTTTTGCTGTTTGTGTCAGTGATGCCGATACAGGCATAGATCCATGTTTTGTGGACATCAAGCCTACAACTGCATTAGACTAAGAAGGGCAATGAATGGTACTTCGGAATGAAGGTTCATGTCGGTGTCGATGCAGGCAGTGGATACGTTCACACAATAACCGGTACATCTGCAAATATGCATGATGTATCAAAGCTGCTCCTGGACTCCGCACATGATGCCATTCCTTACTATGAATACTGCCGTGATCATGGGATCGCCCCTTTTATTGACCTGAATGCCGACAGGGGACGACCGCCTGTTTACAAAGATGACTTTACCATTAACGATGACGGTGTGCCTGTATGCCGTGAAGGACATGTCATGCGTCGGGATGGCACTGAATCTGCAAAAGGAAGAACAAAATTTAAATGTTCCAAAATCAGCTTTGTCAGCGGCAATGTGACCTGTACCTGTGAAAATCCATGCTCTGATGCCAAATATGGCAGAACCGTGCACCTTGCCATAGAAGATAATCCACGGCTTTTCAATGATCCTCCCCGCAGCAGCAGAGAGTGGAAATGGAATATAATGCAAGGACTTCTGCGGAACGCTGCAACAAACGTGAGAAAGTGGACTATAAATTAGAAGACGGCAGATACCGTTCATCTAAGATGTGGTACTGCCGCCTGTTCGCCATCATGATGTGTCAACATCTTGATGTCTGGCCCTTGCCAAAGACCTCCCGACTAAAAGACGTCCTTTAAGCAAGCCGCTTAACTGAATAAGCAATACCATTATAAACCATGTCAGGCACAAGGTCTAGTAAGCTGCGCCTTTTTTCTCAAAATTCCTTCCATCTGTCCCGTTCTGGACAATATTTACTTTTCAATGTTCAGCCGACTGCTGAGCTTTGGACGGCAGGCTCAAGATTTTGAGAGCCTATGAACATCATACCACACCAACTATTACTATTCGATTATCAAATCATAATTATTTTATGATTCGTGTAATCATTTGTTTATGCTGGTTTAATCTACGATCATATATTCTATTTTTCAGAAATCGGTTGTGACGAATTCATCACAAGTGATAAATCATCATTTCTCATTTTTGTATTGCTAATTGTTATACAATAGTATATACTAAAATCAAACAATGAAAGGTGGTATCACTATGGCTACAAAAAGTGCAAATGTTCTCGCCCGTGTTGAGCCGGAAATAAAGGAACAAGCAGAATCTATCAT
>JAIDPH010000023.1 GCA_029062885.1 Lachnospiraceae bacterium | reverse complement strand
CTCTCAATAACCTTGCCATGCAGGTTGCGGCGCTTTATCCGAAGTATGTATCTTCTGACGAGGTTTCCGAGGAGTACAAGGCTCACGAGAAGGAGATCATTGCAGAACAGATCAAGAATGATCCGAAGATGGCCGGAAAGCCGGAGAAGGTAATCGAGGGTGCTGTTACAGGACGTCTCAACAAGGAGCTTAAGGAAGTATGTCTGCTCGAGCAGATTTATGTGAAGGCTGAGGACGGAAAGCAGACTGTTAAGCAGTATCTCGATGCTGTTTCCAAGGAGAATGGAACAGAGATCAAGATTAGGAAGTTCGTTCGTTTTGAGACCGGTGAAGGTATTGAGAAGAAGGTTGACGACTTCGCAGCAGAGGTTGCAGCGCAGGCTGGAATGAACTAATTAAGAAAAGTTTTAATTCAATATTCGGACAAATGCATAAGTCCATTATCAGTTACATTTCTGTAATTGATAGTGGGCTTATTTTGATGCCTGAAATTGTTCAGCAATTAAAACACAAAAACGGAACAAATTACGTAGATAGTTAAGGCTTCTAAATTCTTAATATGGCACAAAAAGGGGAACAAATAGATGTTTTTTACCCGTGAACAGACAAAATATCCTGAAATCATACTGTTTTGAACTGCATTTATTAAAATTTAGCGTGACAAAACTGCCTTTATATGGTATCATATATCCGTAAGTTACGTATATATGATGAGGAGACAGACGAAATGGCTATTCCCGACAATATCAAGACACATAAACCTGACACAGACCAGTATGGGGCTACTGAAATAAGATGCATTAAGGATCATTTTTATGTTTATGAGATCTCTTCGAAGTGGGATCCGCAGAAGAACCGGCCGAAAAAAGTTACTGGGAAATGTATCGGGAAGATCACGGAAAAAGACGGGTTTATTCCAAATGCCAACTGTTTAAGAATGTATGAAACGATAAGTCCCGTTGTCCGTACTTATGGTGTGTTTGAAATGTTTGACCAGCTTGGAGAAGACATTTCAGATAAACTCAAAGAAGTATTCCCTGATATTTACAGGGAGATCAGGACAGTTGCCCTGCTGCGGCTGGTATATGGCTGTACCCCCAGGCTGATGAAACGTTGTTTCGAAGACTCATATCTTGTGGATCTTTATCCTGATATTGGGACTTGTGATAAGACCGTCCGCAGACTGGTATCCATGCTGGGTGCAGATCATGAAACAGAAATAGAACACTTTATGAAAATGTTTGTATCAGACCAGTCAACAGTGCTGATAGATGGAACTTCAATCTTTACGAAAAATTCTGATTCCTTCTCACGGAAGGGATATAATCCAAGACATATCCAGGACAGGCAGGCGCGGCTGCTGTACCTTTTTGATTCGGGAAGTCATGCACCAGTCTTTTACCGGATGGTGCCGGGGAACATAGCTGATAAAGCTGCAATGGCGGACACAGTAATCCAGTCCGGAGTAAAAAACTGCACAGTGATAGCTGACAAAGGTTTTTACTCAAAGAAGAATGTTTCATTCCTTATGGAAAAGAAGCTGAACTATATCCTTCCACTACAGAGGAACACGAAGCTGATCAGGGAAGAATTTGAGAGAACCCCAGACGAGGAGCGTTGGGACGGGCAGTTTGTTTTTAAGGGCAGGGTTATCTGGTATCACAAGGAGCCCTGTGGGGATGCCGGGAATTATCTGTATGTGTTCCGGGATGACGCAAAAAAAGCGAAGGAAGATCTGAAGACGGCCCAGCGTATAGAAGATGCCCAGGGAGAGAAAGTGGAGGACATGTTTGCAGACAGGCGAAAGGGAATTTTTGCCTTTATCAGTAATAAAGATGAAGATGCGAAGGAGATCTATCTGGCATATAAGGAAAGATGGGATATCGAACAGTGTTTTGACTATCTGAAGAACTCAGTAGATATCGGACCTGCATCCCAGCGGAGCAATGAATCCATGCTTGGATGGACATTTATAAATCATGTAAGCCTTCTTTATTTTTATTCTCTTGTTCTGGCTATCAGAAAAGGAGGGCTTAATAATGAATGGACGCCAAATGAGATAATAATGATGGCAAAAAATATATATAAGATCTACACATCAGGTGTACTAAATAAGGACAAATTTATCATTTCGGAGGTATCCCAAAAAGATATAGAATTATTCCATACTTTGGGCGTAGACCTATTACGTAATTAATTCCGTTTTTGTGTCATCAATAAATTGGGTAATCTGTACAAACATACTGCCATTGATCATTCAATCAGGCGGATTGTGAACACTCATAATGCGGAAGAAGAAATTAAGGCAAAGAAGGAACACAGAGAACCGATCATGTTACCGTTTTTCTCATGCCATACATTCCGGCATACCTTTTGTACCAGATTTTGTGAGAATGAAACCAACGTAAAGGTCATTCAGGCAGTAATGGGACACGCAGATATTAATACAACAATGGATATCTACGCAGAAGTAACAGAAACAAAAAAGAGAGAAGCAATGGAAAATCTATCAAAGAACATGAAGATTTTCTAGGAAAGAGTCCAAGAAAGAGGATTCACATACTTTGCAACAAAAAAGCAGTTTTGCAACAGATTTGCAACGAATTTGAGGTTGATAGTGCATTATGGTACTATGTAGTGCATTGTCAAAAATGCCCTAAACAGGCTAGAATGTGTGATAATGCCGGATAGTGCATGAAAACAGAAACACATTCTGGCCGTGTTGCTACTATCATCGAG
>JAIDPH010000229.1 GCA_029062885.1 Lachnospiraceae bacterium | reverse complement strand
TTATGGTTTCCGAAAGGGGGAGACTCGTTTGAAAAAACTATACGCTCCATTTCTCACGAATAAATTTCATCACTATCCCCTTTCTATATATAAATATTTCAACCAAAAACTTCCGCCGCCGCAACAATTTTAAGTATCGACTCGTCCGCTTTATCTCTTCCGTATGCGTCAAGAAAACGCTCTTGATATTTATCTGTTTTCAGATTAAACCAAAGCGACCAGATTCCCCAAAAGATATCTATATGCCTGTCGCCGACACCGCCGTTGCCAACATCAATGAACCCGGATAGATTCCAGTTGTTAAGAACGATATTAGGCAGACAATAGTCCCCGTGAAGCAGAACCTTGTTTTGCAGAGCACCTTTTTCTGCAGTCAGAACGTCATAAGCTTCCTTTGCCGAACGGTAGCTGAAACTGTCCGGGCAGGGAAGTTTATCATAATTTCCCGTACAGTAATTCTTCTCAGCTACAGCAAGGTATTCCGCTGTTCTGTCCGGGATCGGACAGTCGCTATAATCTGTTTCGTGAAGTTTTCTTAATTCGTATGCAATAGTGTCACATAGGCGTTTGGGCTCCATAAGATACTTTTCGTGTACACAATCCTCCCCGATAACAGCTCTTGTTAATAGCCAATCTCTGTTATCAGAGATATAACTCAGCACCTCTGCACCAAGCCCTTTCGAATAAAAGTATTCTGTCATCTTGAATTCTTTTTCAAGCATTCCACTGTCCGAGCACTTTAAATAGTAGCCATTTCCCTTGTCGATAAAATACACTTTCGCTTCGGGCGAACAGGAAGTATCGTATATATTTACCGCAGAAACAAAACGCTGAATATCACGCGGCATTTCATTTGGAATTCCATTCAACAATGTTTTCTTCATAATTTCTTCAATCTCCTGTCCCAAATTGCTCTCTCGCCGCCTCGAACAGATTGTGAAGGTAAGGGTAATCCCATTTATCCGCACCTACGTTGGGGATTTTACCACTGCCCCAGCCCATGCCCGGCTCGCCGCCGTAATCGATAAAACTGGCTGCTACATATCGGACTGTATTCACCAGCACAGTATTCGGTTCCTGCTCGCGTACGCCGATTACTTCCGACATATTGTTTTTTCCAAACTTAAAGAAATCCACATACTCAATGATTTCTTCTCCTGTATCATATTCGAAGTAGTACCCATACAGGTCATAGCCATCCTCAATATGACTCTTTTCAAAAGTGAGATTCGACACTCTTCCCGGACAAAGTTCTTCGCTGCACCGTATCGCCTCCGCCTTAAATGCTTCCCAAGCTTCCGGTTCGTGGAATGGATTTTCCCCCACGGGATTCGTTACCGGCAGACTGTGGATCTGGTTCTCTTCCTCCCAAGGCGCATAAGTCAAATCCCCGTTCAGGAAATAATGGGCAAACCCATATGGCTGTTCAATCTGGAAGCTCCCTTCGGAGCGCAGACCGCCCATGGAATATGGATCTTTGCGGATATAAAAATTTCCGGGCATAAATACCGTCTCACCTACAGGCAGATAATTCGGATCCTTCGGTGCATCCTCAGCCCGCACTATTGTCATCCACTTGTACCCGGTTCCGTAAAAACGTTCGCTGATACGCCAGAGGCTGTCTCCTTCCTGCACCTCGTATTCCATTATCCTGTCACCTGAAAGTTTGATATAGTCCTCCGGATCTGCCCACTCTGTAAGCTCCTGAATCGGCGCAAAAGGATCGCTTCTTTCCCGCTTGCTCTTTTCCTCCTGCTCTTCCTCCGTTAATCCGTTTGCTACTGCCCGTTTGCTGTTCTCCACCTCTTTTTCCGTCTTGCGCTCAAACTGTTCTGTCTGCTGATTCCAGAGCATATAAACGGGCGGTGTATAACCTTCCTCCTCCGCTTTAGAACCACTCGAATGAACAGGTCTGCCGACCCGCATATCTGCGTAACCGTCACCATTTAAATCCGGATAGGTAATTGTATCCGGCAGCTCAATGCTCAGCGATACACTACGCTCCTGCAATATTTCGCCGGTCTCCATATCCGTTACTGTCATATTATAAGCTTCGTCCATGCAATAACCGTTTAGGAGATAGTAACGAAGCTCTAACTCCTCTTCCTCAACAGACGTTTCATCTTCCTCCGCAAGTGAGAAATGCAGTGAAAGCATCCTGCCGTCCTCCGTAAGCGGCAGCTCGTAATCAGCCTCCACAAGCAGACCGAAATACCTCATGATTCCTTCGTCTCCGGCTTCTTCCCAATTCTCATCAATTCCACGGACCTCCAGAAAACTGCGCTTCGGGTTCTCCAGTTCGGTCAGCCGCTCATTATGGTCAATCCAGTACAGGCTTTCCTCATCCAGCCCCCAGCCGCTCCATGGAGGGCGAGAACCATAGTGCTGAAAAACATCATAAAACACATAATCCAGGATTCTCTCGTCATCTTCCGCCAGCACATTCATCAGGGTAAGTCCATATGCCGTCCGATCCTTCACATAAAGATTGACCCTCGAGTCCAGACTTCGCATACTGACAAGCTTATAGCCATCTTCCTCTTTCACTGTTTCCTGAAAAAAACTAAGCACCTTCCCGTTGTCAGTACACCATACTGCCAAAGGATGTTCTTCCGTATCAAATCTTCTTTGCAAAACGTGGTACAAATCCATGGCGTGGTCGTTCTCCGCCATGGGGAAGGTATAGTACAGAAAATGAACCGAACCCCCATCCGCTTCCTGTATAGCTGCCTCATTTAACACTTCTCCCATTTCCTCAATGGAATTATAAAACCGCCATGTCACATCCGCCTCTCCCGAAAACTCAAAAGCTTCCGGCTCATCCCAATCGGTTTCCAGCTGTTCCCCTTCATAATCCTTTATCGTAATTTCCGCACTGGCATAAGGGCTTGCGCTTATGGAAGTATGTTCATACAGATAGCCACTAAGTTCCTGTACCTCACAGCTGTAATACTCCTCCGGCCATTCTTCATTTACTTCAGCGCCTTGCGGTGTATCGAAGTCTTCACATCCATCAGAATTCCCTTCCACCTTTCCTGACGGTGCACCGCATGCTGCAAGCAGCAAACTAAGCACGACTATAGCAATGATGCAGTTTTTTTTGGTATCCTTATATAAATCTTTTGCCATATATATCGCCCTTTCGTCCGACTGATTTGGACGTATTTATTACGATTATTATATTTTAAGAAATCACATCGTGCAAGGAGAACATTCTATTCCTTCTTTATTTTAAAAGCATTCAGATATACTTTTTTAAAACCTATTGACATGTGCAGACTATTATTGTAGTATAGATTACACAAGTAGTCTGTGGAGGTTTGTTATGAAAGAAAAACTCTTTGATGGCGGGGCTAAGGTAATGGAAATCATTTGGGCCAATAGTCCGATTTCAGCCAAAAAAATCAGCCTGATTGCTGCAGAAACGATAGGTTGGAATAAAAATACAACTTATACTGTAATAAAAAGGCTGGAATCACAAGGCTTTATTCAACGGGAGGATCCGGGGTTTATTTGTACTCCTCTTGTGTCCCAAAATCAGATGCAAAAGCTTGAGGCTGCATCCCTTGTCAGGAAACTGTTCAACGGTTCTCGCAAAGCTTTGTTTTCGGCTTTACTTGAGGATGAGCCTTTGACGGAAGATGAGATCAATGAGCTGCGCAAGCTGATTGATAATAGGTGAGCACTGTGTTGCAGGAAGTATTTTATTGGGTATTTAATATGAGCATAGCTGCCGTAATAACCGGCGTAATAGTTATGCTTATCAGACTTGTAAAAAAGATTCCAAGAAGGTTTACTGTGTTTCTTTGGATTATTCCGTTTTTCAGAATGACAATACCCATCGGTTTAAGCAGTCCATACAGTTTGATGTCACTATTAGCCCGGATTACAACCAAAACAATTGTCGTATATCAGCCTGCAGACGATGTATCCTTTTCAATGATGAACTGTGTTATGGCGGCAGATAGCTATTTTCCAATTACATATAAAGTGAACATTTTTGAGAATATATTTAATATAACCTCTATAATTTGGGTTATTGCATTTCTGGCAATCACACTTATGCTGGCAGTAATCTATTTTATGACGATTCGCGAAATGAAAGATGCAAAGCATCTGCGTGACAACATCTATCTCTCGGATATGATTACATCTCCCGCAGTATATGGCATCATAAAACCGAGAATCATCCTGCCGACATCTTATGAAGGCAGAGACAGTGATCTTATATTATTACATGAAAAAATGCACATTCGTCGTGCCGATAATTTGTGGCGTATCCTTGCATTTTTGGTTGTTTCGGCACATTGGTTTAATCCGCTTTGTTGGGTATTCTTAAAGTTATTCCTTACGGATCTTGAGTTATCCTGTGATGAATGCGTGCTTGTGAAACTTGGCGAAAATCGTTCTAAGGAATATGCACGTATATTACTTGAAAGCAAGGAAAGTGAGAATGTTTTTACCTCTGCTTTTGGCGGTGCGAAAATCAGAAAAAGAATAGAAAACATCCTGTCCTTTAAGAAAATAACTTGGATTTCTTTAATCGTATTTCTCACATTGATAACAGCAATTTTTTATATGTTGCTGACAAATGCTAAATGAAAGGCGAAAGAATATGAAGAACAAATTATTTAGTAAATATTACCTGTTTTCTTGTGTCGGCGTTCTGCTCGCTTCCTGTTATCCTCTTTCGATGGGAGTGAGGGTTGTCTCCGACATGATTATAAATGGAACGGTATTTAAGGAAAATTATCCGAAATACATTATCCCTTATACGCCGATTTGTCTGGCTGTTTTGATTGGTGTGCTTATAATGCCTTTATGCATTAAACTGTTTAAGCAGCTTGCGCTGGTTGGCGGCTCGGTTTTAGCCAGCGGAGCGTTCTTCGCCCTCGAAATACTGTTTGAGCAAAAAGTTGTAGTGACAACGGCTGAAACGGTTACAAAACTTGAAGATTGGCAGATGTTTTTGTGCGTTGCAACGCCGGAAGTATTGGGTGAAACCGTAACTACATACAAAACGCAAACAGCAGTTGAAATTTTGATGGGAAATTATAATCCTGCATTTAAGCTGCATTTTTACATCATTTCCGTTGTTCTGATTCTTTCGATACTGAACTGCTTGTATGGATTCGGTCAAATGATTAATAACGCGGATAAGAAGCGTCTGAATTCTCTGATTTTGCAGTCGGTTTGCTCGCTTATTTTCCTTGGGCTTTGTATCCTCGCTTGCTTTACCGCTTTTTGGAGAGATGGCAGTATTCAGGTATCTCCTCTGTCTGCCGCTTTGATGACCGCATTTTTCATTATTTTAGGGGTGACGACAGGCGTCTATGCAGGCTCATTTCTTTTAGGAAAACGAAATTTAATTTCGATTTGGATTCCGGCACTTATCGCCTCCGTGATGACATTCCTTATGTATGTTGGTGAAATGATTCTACTGAGCGGACATCTATATCGTTTGGGTACAGGATTTATTTTTGACAGCATACCCGGCATTGTTTTTACGCCTGCCGACCTGTTTACCATTGTCGCATCAGGATGTGTGACTGCGTTGATATTTAGTAGGCTTAACAGTTTTATTCAACGCGATCACTGTATTTAACATCCGCAATCATCCCCTATTCGACCTGCAATATCTTATTGGTTTCGATAATCATATCTTCCACGTCTTTAGCAAGCCGTTCCAAATCCTCCATGGATTTTCTGATACGCTGGCTGTTGCTGGAAGTTGCCTGCACACCTTCGATTGCACCATTCGTAACAGGGATCAGTTTTTTTACAGTATCATCAAAATTCAGAATTACTTGATTAACGTTCTCAATCGCGTTTTTGATTTCTCCGTCACTTTCCTTAGCATTACCGACAGATGATTTGGAGTTGTCGGAGAGTTCCCGGATATTGGAGGCCACAACTGCAAATCCGCGTCCGGCTTCTCCGGCT
>JAIDPH010000228.1 GCA_029062885.1 Lachnospiraceae bacterium | reverse complement strand
CATGGTGGAAATCATGATATATACAGAAGAGGTCATGATATAGAGAAGGGTTCAAGGCATAAAGAAGTTAATGAAAGTTTGGCAAAGATGATACTTAGAAAATGGAAATTATTATAAGGAGAATAGTATGAAACAGGTTTATCCGACTTTTATAGTGAATACAGATGATGGTTCAGAGCATCCTTTTCTGGTATGTGTACCTGATATGGAAATTTATACGGAAGGTGATACTTTTGCAGATGCTATTGAGATGGCGAGAGACGCCATTGGTTTAGCCGGTATCTCTATGGAAGATAATAAAGAAGAACTTCCTAAACCTTCAGACCAAACTGCTGCTATAGAGAAAGTAAGGCAAGATACAGAGGACATTGATTTCTCAAAAGGAATTTTGACCTATGTAGATGTTGATTTTGCAGAGTATAGGAAAAAAGTTGATACAAAAACTGTCAGGAGAAATGTAGCATTACCAAGCTGGTTGAATTATGAAGCTGAACATGCCGGAATAAATGTTTCAAGGGTGTTACAGGAAGCGTTAATGAACGTTTTAAATGTAAAGAGAAATATATAATTTGGTAATAAAAGGCACAGGGAGAAAAAGAAATTGGATATGAAGTCTGGAAATAATAATGAGACAAAACCTACTATAAAAATTATAAGAATCATTGTATTTTCAATAATGCTATTGTTGTTTATGAGTGTAGTAATTGTAGAATATGTAGATATTATGAAAATCAGAAGTATTCTGCTTAAAATTTTATGTGTTGTATGCTTCTTGCTGATTATAATACTGAAAAAAGAACCGAAATTTGCAGCTCCGCGAGTCACAGTATTAGATGTTTTGAGCATAGTGATGTTTATTGGTGTAATGGCATATTTGGGAAAAGCGCTTGCAACATCAACTATAATACAAACTGCTTTTCAGGGAAATAATGGATTTGTTTATTCTTATTCAGAAGGTAATGGCGATAAAGGATATGATGATATAGAAATCATTTTAGAATATGAGATGGAAAATATAAAAAAGTCAGGAAAGTATAATGAATTAGAAGAAATTTATCGCATGCAGGTAGGAGAAAAAATATTTGTTTATTGTAAAGTAGAAGGAAAAATTCTTGAGATTGATTTTTTGAGGCAGAATGATTTGTATTATTGTTCCGGAAGCAATGTTTTATTATATGATGGTATAGGAAGTAGTGACAGATATACAACAGAGGAGACAATTAGAAAAGATATTGCGAATACTATGTGGCGTGGAGTTGGACTTAAAGAGATAGGAGCACCTGCATGGGGAGTATCCGATGATGAGCAGATATTTTCACTGACTATTAATTCAGAGAAAGTTGATGATGTCATTCTGATAGATGAGAAAGACGGAAAGAAATATTATTTTTGGATTATGACTAATTTAGAAGAAATTGAAACTATTGATGATGTGAAGGCGGCGGAAATACATATGGGTGTGCGTTGATTTGTCAATATTCCATGACAAACATCTTGAAATATTGTGCAAACAAAGAATCCTAAAGAAACACACAAAATCATCCGATATATACTGTAAGGCATTTAATCGTGTGCTTAATTAAATGAAACGGATTTCGGGCAAAGTCAAAGGAGGACGAATAATGAGCAAAATTAACGGTTATGGTATTAATCAGAGCAGCTTTTATGCGAATTCTTCGAAGAATAAAACTGCAAAAGAGACAAAAGAAAAAGACAAAGCTGATAAAACTGAGAAGAAAAATTCTTCTGTACAGTTAAGTTCTCAGGCAAGGAAATTGTTAGATGAGCTGAAAAAGAAATACAGTAATATGGATTTCATCGTTGCCGATTATGAGAATGATGAGGAAGCATCCTCGTATCTTGCCAGAGGCACTAAAGAGTTCAGTGTACTGATTGACCCTGAGACATTAGAGGAAATGGCGTCGGATGAGGACGCAAAGGCTAAGAATATCGGAATTCTGGAAGATTCTGTGAGCCAGCTTAAGGATATGTCGGATAAGCTGGGAGATAAAAAAGATGAAGTTAAGCATCTTGGAGTTTCTATCGGAAAAGACGGCAGCGTTTCATTTTTTGCCGAATTGGAGAAGATAGGCGAGAGGCAGAAAGAATGGATAGAGAAGAGCAGAGAGAACAGGAAGGAAGAAAAAGCTTCTAAGGAAAAGACTGCTCTGGAAAAGAAGATGCAGGAAAATGCACCGTATGAGAAGACTAAAAAGACGAGAGTTCAGGCTGATTCTGTAGAAGAATTGATTGAAAAAATCAATGCAGTTGACTGGGACAAGGTGAAAGCTGAAGAAAAACCCGAAGAGGGCGGAAGATTCGATTTCAGCGTATAAATCATTATATCAGTATTTTATAATTTTAAATTAAAAGGAAAAGGTAACAATGAATAAGTTAGACAAGGAGACAGTTACCAATCGAAAAGGCGTTTTACAAAATAAGTATTACTTATATCTTACGGAATTCTTTGCAGGAATGTCTGTTATGGCAGTGGAGCTTGGCGCAAGCCGGCTCCTTGCTCCGTATTTCAGTTCTTCCCAGATTGTGTGGACTATTATAATCGGTACGATCATGATTGCTATGGCGCTTGGAAACATCTGGGGCGGAAGGAGCGCGGACAAAAATCCTAATCCGGACAAACTGTATATCAGAATCATCATTGCGGCAGTCTGGATTGCTGCTATTCCAATATTGGGAAAGTATATCATAGTAGTGATTTCAGCGGCGCTTGTTTTTACGATCAGTAATAATTTTCTGATTTTCGCGGCATTTTTATCATGTATGATTATTTTTGTGTTTCCGTTATTCCTGTTAGGCACTGTTACTCCGTCTTTAGTGAAGTACACAGTGGACAGCCTGGAAGACAGCGGTAAAACGGTAGGAGCGCTTGGTGCGTTTAATACCATAGGCAGCATTATCGGAACTTTTCTTCCTACTTTTGTGACGATTCCGGCAGTAGGAACTTCCGTGACATTTTTGATTTTCGCAGGTATTTTATTAATCCTTTCAATAATATATTTTGTAAGTACAAAAGGGAAAAAGAAGCAATGCATAGCTGGTTTTATACTATTTTTTATATGTTGTGCATTTGGGGCGTCAAGCCGTTTTGCTTTTTGGGAGACGAATCTTTTGTATGAGGGAGAATCCATTTACAACTACTTACAGGTAAAAGAAACTGACGATAGTGTCATACTTTCTACCAACGTATTGTTCGGCGTACAGTCCATCATGAAAAAGGACGGAGGCGCTACGGGCATGTATTATGATTACGCTATGGCTGCTCCTGCCATGGCCGGCAGGGTAGACGGCGATATGCTGATTCTCGGAATGGGAACAGGCACTTATGCGAAACAGTGTGCGCATTATTATGGCGCATCTTCCATAAAAGGTGTGGAGATTGATGAAAAGATTACTAAGCTTGCGGGCGCATACTTTGAACTGCCTGCTTCGGTTCCGGTGACGACCTATGACGGACGCGCGTATCTGGCAGCGGATAAGGGAACTTATGATGTCATTATGGTTGATGCTTATCAGGACATAACGATTCCTTTTCAGATGTCATCCATAGAGTTTTTTACTCTGGTAAAAGAGCATTTGAATGAAAACGGCGTTATGGTAGTCAATATGAATATGCATTCCGACGCAGAGGGAAATATAAACGACTATCTTTCAGACACGATTGCAGAGGTTTTTGACTATGTATATACCGTGGAGGTACGCGGCTCGACTAACAGAGAGTTGTTCGCTACGCAAAATCCTGATGTACTTTCGGACTTTGAAGCCATGAGAAGCACGGTAGAGGACGCGGAACTTCAGATGATGCTTGCGAGGGTATCGGAAGGAATTGCTCCCTATGAAAAAGGGGAATATATACTGACGGATGACAAAGCTCCTGTTGAGCTGCTTGGAATGCAGGTTATAGATGTGCTTATTCAGGAAGAACTCTCATATTATAAAGACTTGTTCAAACTGAAAGGAATACGAGGATTTCTGGAAGATTTATAATCTGAATATAACTGGTTTAATAAGCTCCTTTTTGGGAATGATAGAAATACAGAAAGGAGCGTGAAAATAAAATGGATTTCAGAAACAGCGAGACGAAGGAAAATCTGATGCGTGCCTTTGCGGGCGAAAGCCAGGCAAGGAATCGTTATACTATTGCTGCACAGCAGGCAAAAAGTGAAAAATTGTATGTAGTCGAGGCAGTATTTCGATTTACGGCTGAGCAGGAACGGGAGCATGCGGAGGTGTTTTATAAACATTTGAATGCGGTGTCCGGAGAGAACATTTCTGTTGACGGCACATATCCTGTAGATATTGCAAATAGCGTGGCGTCACTTTTAAGAATGGCGCAGCATAATGAATATGAAGAGCATGGTGATGTGTATCCGAACTTTGCAAGAAAAGCGGAAGAAGAGGGTTTTCCTGCCATAGCAGACTCTTTCAGGCAGATAGCAGAGATAGAAAAGATACATGGAAACAGATTCGGTCAGTTTGCGGAGTGGCTCGAAGAAGGCAAACTCTTTGTTTCAGACGTTGAGGCGGCGTGGATGTGCATGGAATGCGGTCATATTTACAGGGGAACCGAGGTACCGCCTGTATGTCCGGTGTGCCATAGTGACAGGGGGTACTTTATCCGTCTGGAACTTGCCCCATATACAGGAAATTGTTGTATTAAGTAAATTGTTTAATTAATATATTGCTGTGCGGGGTATCTTTGCCCCGCATAAATTTTTTCGTAATCTTTTTTACAAAATTCCTTTTCGTAACTCATAATATGTGTTATTATATATAGGTAGTGTAAAAATTAAGAGGTAAACAAAAGTCAGAAGCCGATGAAAAAAAGATTACTCATCTTTATCATAGTTATGCTGATACTGATGCCAACAGCTCTATCCGTTTTTTTGGGCATTAGGCTGGCTACCGTACAAAAGGAACTTGAAAAGCTGCAGGCACAGGTAAAAGAAGCGGAGACTGTCAGCAGTACCCAGCTTCTTGGAGACGGAACAGCATCCGATGCCGGAACGGAGGCGTTTCAGAATATATATACTGCGGACAGTGTTGACATTTCAAGGCGTGACAGCAGCGCAGTGAAAGAATCGGACTCTCAGGAGTCAATTCTTCCCGACGGTAATATGCGAAAGGTATATCTGACATTTGATGACGGCCCAAGCAGTAATACGGGGAAGATTCTGGATATACTTGCAGAGTATGACGTGAAGGCGACTTTCTTTGTAGTAGGAAAGGAAGACGAAAAATATAAGGCGTTATACAACCGGATTGTAGAAGAGGGACATACTCTGGGAATGCATTCATACAGTCATAAATATGATGAAATATATCAGTCTGTAGACAGTTATGCACAGGATTTGAGTAAGCTACAGGAATTCTTATATGATACGACAGGCGTATGGTGCAGATATTGCAGGTTTCCGGGAGGCAGCAGCAATACGGTCAGCAGAGTAGATATGAAAGAGCTTATTGCTTATTTGAATGAGCAGGATATAACCTATTTTGACTGGAACATTGCATCCGGAGACGCATCTAGCAGTTATATCAGTGCAGACGCAATACTGTATAACTGCACACAGCAGATACCGAAGTTTAATGAATGTATTATTCTTATGCATGATGCATCAAATAAAAATACTACAGTACAGGCATTGCCGGCGCTTATAGAAAAGATTCAGGCGATGGAAGATACCATAATCGTTCCGATTACAGAAGATACGGAACTGATACAACATATAAGTAATGAATAAGAAATGGAGGATTATAGAATGGGTTTTTTCTCAGATTTAAAAGATGATTTAAACCAGGCTGTAAATGAGATGATGCCGGAAGGTGAACTTGATGCAGCTACTGTCGGTGATGAATTATCGGAAGATAATGAGGCCGGGCTGCAGCAGGAAAGTGTTGTTACTTCAGAAGCATTGAGCGATATGCTTGATATGGTGGAAGCAATCAACACTGAAAGCGGGTTGGAAATGCCTGAAGAGGAACTTACCGATGCCGGAATGATGGAACAGGAAATGGAACTTCCTGATGCCGAAGTGCTTGAGCAGGAGACAGAGCTTCCTGAGGTTGAAATCCCAGAGCAGACAATGGAACTTCCTGTTGATGAAGGTCAGGAAACGGAAACTTATGATATGGACATGACGGTTGAACCTGAGATATCAGAACAGCCGATTGAAGAAATAGCAACAGAATCAATATTAGAACCTACAGCGGAAGAAGAACCGCTTGAAGAGAATGAAGGAGACGAGAATAATATGGAAGATGTAATGAGTATTGAATCAAAAGTAGTGTCAGATGAAACAGCAGTTGTAACAGAGGGAATGTCTATCACCGGTGATATCACTTCCGGCGGTTCACTGGAACTGATTGGTAATGTTATAGGAAATATAGAAATTCTTGGAAAATTAAATATAACCGGTGGAATTCAGGGAAATTCCAAAGCGGCAGAGATTTATGCAGAAGGTGCAAGAATAAATGGTGAAGTAATCAGCCAGGGAAGCGTAAAAATTGGACAAAGCTCTGTAGTTATCGGTAATATTACTGCAAACAGCGCAGTTATAGCAGGCGCTGTAAAGGGTGACATTGATGTGCATGGTCCGGTTATTCTGGATACCTCCGCAATTGTCATGGGTAATATTAAGTCTAAATCCGTACAGATTAACAACGGAGCCGTTATTGAAGGTATGTGTTCACAGTGCTATGCAGATGTTAATCCTACATCTTTCTTTGATGAAATCAACAAAAAGAGCAAAAAGAAAGAAAAATAATATATTGATGGGAGAATTATAT
>JAIDPH010000227.1 GCA_029062885.1 Lachnospiraceae bacterium | reverse complement strand
GTCTATTATACGACGACAACAAGAAGCATTCCTCCGCAGACAACACCCAGAAGAGTCATTATACTGTGTTAACTAAAATATATAAGTGAGGGCTTTAATAGCCCTCACCTATATCCAGTTTATTATCGACAAGCCATTGAATATCATCTTCAAATATGGTTTTATACCTTAATGCAAATTCCATATCTGATGTATCGATTCCGTTAGTAGTATATGCAAAAGAAATTTTATACCGCCATTTCCCCGGATATACATCTATTTCGGTATCTATATCAACCGCATTTTCTATATCTTTTCCCTCTTTATAAAAAGAATAGGCGACTTTTCCTGACGGGTCATATACTTCAAAACTTACAAAGGAATCAGGCGTCCACATACGGCCGGTTCCATCGATAAGATTTTTTAGAATAATTGAAATTTCTATACTATTATCATGATTTACATAAAATTCGATTCCTCCTCCGCCTGTTACCGTAGGCATCATCTGTTCTGAAAAAGAAGCACCTGTATTAACTATATAACCATTTTGAATATCCTCCTTCGTTTGTTCGTAAGTCCTGTAAGAATCATACATTCGGGTAGACAACCGAGAATCATCCTCAGGTTGTTCATCATCAATTTCGTCAGAGGAAATATCCGTATCTGATGCAAACCCCCACACAAATGGGTCAATCAGCTTGGCTGTGACAGATACTCTTTCAGCCGGCGTTTGATCTGTGCTCAACCGAACATACCAAGTGCCGGGATAAACAACATCTGTCACCATTATCATATCATTTCCGGTGATGTACTCTTGGTTCCCTGATATAAACCCATTCTGATTAAAGGTATATGTCCGTACCACTTCACCATCCGGATCAATTACTTCAAGCGTTCTATGACTGTCCCCTTTGGCAACCGCGTTTAACTGAATCTTAACATTGTTTTCTGTAATATTAAGCGCAACTTCTTTAACCGCTGTCTCTTCACCTTTTTGAAAACCAATGATTTCAGCCGAATTTGTATACAAAGAAACGATGTCCATTCCATCATTAGTATTAGTCTGATTATGTGTATTGGCTGCATACGCTCCCGTAAAGGTAAATCCGCAAATAAGCATAACCGTAAGAAACAGAGCCGTAATAATCCCCCATTTTGGTATTTTCTTAAAATTCATAATTGCATCCAGCCTTTCTTTCAATAATTCCTTACTTTCGTTCAATGTGAGAGAACCAAGTGAATCTTTGTAACTTCCACTATACCCTATGGCATTCAGCAGGGTATCTCCATACGCCCGCTGTCCCTGCGTGTCTAGTTCCCGTATGACGGCTTCGTCACAGGAGAGCTCACAAGCCCTGCCTGTTTCCCGGCTCATCAGGTAAACAAACGGATTAAACCAATGCACACAGACGGTAAACTGCACCAGCCATTTATAAAACATATCCCGTCTTTTAAAGTGCACCAGTTCATGCATGATTGTATAATCAAAATCCGTAGGCGACAGATTAGCGGTAGGAAGCACAATACAGGGTCGGAAAAATCCAATCAGCAACGGAGATGAAATCAGATTATTTGTGTATAGCTCCACCGTGGTTTTTATCCGGTTTCGTTCCACCAGTTTTCCAAACCGTTCCAACAGGTCAATATCCGCCACTTCCGCGCAGCCGGCACGAATATATTTAACAAAATCCTGATAAATCGTAATTTTCCGAATAAGCAGGATGACAGCCACCGCCAGCCAGCCAATCCAGATGTTTTGCCATACAGTCGTTACTATGTTTCTAACGGTAATATTGACCGATTTCGCCGACTTTGTCTGCTCACTATTCAAATTACCCTGTCTATAATTCATCCAGTCTGTCTGAAGTTCATCAGCTATACTATCCTGCTGCGCGTAATGGGAAACTGTCGCAGTCTGTTCCACTGCCATGTCAATCCCCTGAAAAAGCATTGCCATCAAATTTGTTTCGGGGGCAAATGGAAAAAGTAAACGGCCAACCACTACAAGCCAGATATAATACTGCCATCGTTTGCTCAACCTCTCTTTAAATAATGGTCGTAGCAGGAAAAGCAAGAGTATCAGAAAAGTTCCCGAGACGGAAAGCGATAAAATGACTTTCAGTATTTCACTCATTTATCATTTTCACCGCCTTTCCAATGTTTTCTCAAATCCTCGTAATCATCAGGGGAAAGCAAATCCTTTTGAATAAGCGTGGAAACAAGACCTTTCGCGTTGCCCTCATAGAGTTTATCAAGCAGAGTTTTAGTCTGCGCTTCTTGATAGTCCGTTTCTAAAACAGTCGCAATATATTGATTTCGAAAACCTGTTTTACTCGCTTTCAAAAAACCTTTATTAGCCAGCCGCGAAAGCAAAGTTATAATTGTGTTTTTCGTCCACGGAGTTCCTTTATCCTCTAGCGCCTTGACAATATCCGCATATAAAGCTGTGCCGCCGTTAGCCCATATAATTTTCATAAGCTCCAATTCATAATCTGATATCTGCTGCATCTTAACCTCCTTGAGTGGATTACATTTTGTACTCTACTCACAGGATAACATTTTGTACGCTAGATGTCAATCCGGAATCTTCACCAAATCTTCATTTTTTCCTATTATTCTTTTATAAAAAAAAGAAAGAAGGAACATAAATATGGAAATGATGCTTCAAACTACAGAACTCTGTAAATCTTTTAAAAAACAGAAAGCAGTAAATAAAGTTTCACTAAATATAGCCAGAGGAAAAGTTTACGGGCTGCTTGGACCTAACGGAGCCGGGAAATCTACCACTTTAAAAATGCTTACCGGCATATTAAAGCCGACCGCAGGCGAGATTTATTTCGACGGAAAACCGTGGAGCCGGGAAAACCTGTCGGAGATAGGTGCACTGATTGAAAATCCGCCGATTTATGAAAATCTGTCTGCAAGGGAAAACCTGAAAGTCAGAGCGTTACTGCTTGGTGCTGATGAAAAAAGGATTGATGAGGTATTACAAACAGTCTCGCTTACAGATACAGGAAAAAAGAAGGCAGGACAATTTTCTTTGGGTATGAAACAAAGGCTTGGCATTGCTATGGCATTATTAGGAGAACCAAAGCTTCTGATTTTAGATGAGCCTACTAATGGGTTAGACCCAATCGGAATAGAGGAACTTCGTGAACTGATATGTTCTTTTCCTGCGCATGGAATTACTGTCATTCTTTCCAGTCATATTCTCTCAGAAGTACAGTTAATTGCAGATTATGTGGGAATTATTTCAAATGGTATTTTAGGATACGAAGGACCGTTAGAACAGGGACAGAATTTGGAAGAACTTTTTATGGACGTTGTAAGAGAAACCGGAAAGGCAGGTGAAATCTATGATTAATATTGTGAAAGCAGAATATCAAAAAACAAAAAGCTCGATGCGCCGTAAATTTATCTGGGCGTTTCCTATGATTACATTTACTCTGGCGTTTGTACTTACATTAGGAATGACAAATTCATATGCAGAGAGTGTATGGAACTGGTGGTACACACTTCTGCTTCCCGGCATGCTTGCTATTATCTGCCACCTTTCTATGATGCAGGAGAAAAAAACAAATTATTACAACCTGATGACGCTTTCTGCAAGCAAAAGAAAATTGATGTTGGGCAAAATCCTCTATATGGGCTGCATGATTCTGGTCTCAAATATAATTATATTTACAGGCGCTTCGTTAGGTGGGTTTTTATTAACAATCCGCGTTCCCTTAGGCGGAGCAGCGATTACAGTATTGCTTCTTACTGCCACGCAGTTATGGGAGATACCCGTATTTCTGTTTTTAAGCGAGCGCTTCGGAATGATTGCGGAATTATTAATCTGCCTGTTTCTTACGGTTGGAGGTACCATTATTGCATCAACAGGAAAATGGTATTTACTTGTTTCGGCGATACCTATGCGGATTTTATGCCCGTTTCTCCATATATTGCCAAACGGACTCCCGGCAGAATCCGGAAATCCGCTATTGGATATGGGAGTAGTTGTCCCGGGGATTAGCTTATCTATTATGTGGTTCATTTTTGCAACTATTTTATTTCTAAATTGGTTTGAAAAAAGAGAGGTGAAATAGAAATGTTCATAAAAAATCTCCAAGCAGACTTGCTGAAAATAAAAGGAACTCCTATTATACTTGCACATATTTTGATTCCTATGATAACAAGCGGGTTGTTTTTAATATATTATTCTTTTTCTGCATGGAATGAGAATACAGGAATCATTGCTTTTTATCAGGCAGTCGGGGCAGGTTTTCCTGTACTTATCGGAATATTTACCGCAAGCATGATAAAGCAGGAACAAAATGCCGGCGGCTTTCAAAATTTACTAACCTTACAGCAAAAGACCGCGGCGTTTTTGTCAAAGGTATTGCTTTTGCTTATTTTCAGTATGTTTTCAGTATTATTAACAACATTTATATTCGGGTTCGGTTTTTGCATGATTCTTAAGGACAGTACAGGAGGCATGGGAATATATATAACGGCGGCGTTTGCTATGTGGTGCAGCAGTATCCCACTCTATATATGGCAGATGATTCTGGCGTTTCAATTTGGAGAAGGAGTGTCCATTGGAGTGGGAATACTGTCTGGACTTGTCAGTGCATTGATGCTTACAGGGCTTGGAGATTATATCTGGAAATATACATTTGTTTCATGGACTGGCAGAATACCATATACTTATTTGAAATTTACGTTAGGAGAATCCGGTGCAATCAATGAATTGGCAGCCGTAATAACAATCTATTGTATATTTACAGCAATCAGTATGATATATTATTTACTGTGGGCATCCCGCTATGAAGGAAACAAAATATCAGAATAGATACAAATTCGCAGGTTATGGAAGGATCTGGTTGTTAGTATGGCGAAAATATTAGCAGTTGATGATGATACTGCCATTCTTGACATGATAGGAAACATCTTGAATAAGGATGGACATTTGGTCACAAAAGTGAATAATCCGCTTGAGATAAATATGGAAAAACTGAATCTTTATGACTTAATTTTGCTTGACATTATGATGCCCGGAGCAGACGGATTTGAATTATGTTCAAAAATCAGAAAGCTTGTTGACTGCCCTATTCTGTTTCTCACAGCAAAGACGGAAGAAAACAGTCTGGTCAATGGATTTTCATTGGGCGCAGATGATTATATCTTTAAACCATTCGGGGTTATGGAGCTTCGAGCGAGAATTGCCGCGCATCTTAGACGGGAACACCGTGAGCATTCTGTCAGAATGGCTCTCGGTCGTACTTGTTTTAATTTATCTTTAAGGCAAATGCTGGTTGATAATAAGGAAATTCCTCTCACGAAGGCTGAGTATGAAATCTGTGAGTTCCTTGCCAAAAACCGGGGACAGGTTTTTTCCAAAGAACAGATTTTGGAACAGGTATTTGGATTTGACAGCGAGAGTTATGACAGTACAATCATCACGCATGTCAAAAATATAAGAGCAAAACTCTCAGATTATAATTATATGCCTATAAAAACAGTTTGGGGGATTGGATATAAATGGGAAGAATAAGAGGCAATACATTGAGTGGAATCTTCATGAGATATGTACTGGTTATGCTTGGAGCATTATTCGCTTTGGGTTTGTGTACAGTTCTTATATTCAATATTCTTGTAAACATGGATATCATATATCCGGCTAATTACGCAGAACGGAAAATCAATGAAGCATCTGATTTGATTCAGAGCGCAGATGAAGTTACTAAGGATATGATTCCCCTTCTTTGTCATTATGTCATTTTTTCTATGAACGGTGAGAAACTCGACGGAGATATGTCAGAAGACTCCGTTGAAATCGCCTGGAATGTCGCAAATCACGGGAATGCATCAGGAAACTATTTTTACAAGGTGATTACTCGTCCGAATGAGTATGTTGTCTTGCAGTACAGCCTGACTCCGCAATATCATTCTGCATTTTTAAGAGAACACTTCATAGAACC
>JAIDPH010000226.1 GCA_029062885.1 Lachnospiraceae bacterium | reverse complement strand
AATCGGCACAGAAGCTGCTTTCATTTTTAAAATTGCAAGTCGAGGTTACATTCCGTTTTGAACGCCTTTATGTATATGCAGGACAAAAAATGCATCAGGACATGGCTCTGTCAAAATATCAGGGCTATAGTTCACAGATGCAGAATATGGAAGTTAAATTAACCGGTGAGACAGCATTTGCAGATCCCGAGATTCTGAGCATACCGTCAGAAAAGCTGGATACTTTTTATAAAGAAGAACCGGAGCTTGAAAAATACCGGATTCTGATAGATCGTATCCTGCGAAAGAAAGAGCATACGCTTTCGGATAAGGAAGAGGCGCTGCTTGCGAAGTCTATGGATTTAGCGTCTGCGGCATCGGATATTTATTCGTTTATGAATAACGCGGATTTGAAATTCGGTGAAATGAAGGACGAAAACGGAAACCTGATAGAGCTTTCCCAAGGCAACTATATCAGTATGCTTGAAAAGAAAGACAGAGAAGTCAGGAAAAACGCTTTTGAAATCTATTATAAAGTGTACGGACAGCTTAAAAACAGTATTGCCGCAATGTATCAGGCTAATGTTAAACAGGAGAAATTCTTTGCAGAAGCGCGTCACTACGCATCTTCCCGTGAAATGGCGCTGGATACCGGCAGGATTCCGGTTTCCGTTTATGACAGCCTGATTGAAGCAGTGCATGAGGCTCTGCCCGATATGTACCGCTATGTGGCGCTGCGTAAGAAAGTACTTGGTGTGGACGAGCTTCATATGTATGACGTGTACGCACCGCTTACGGATGAATATGAAGCGAATTACACATTTGAAGAAGCAAAGGAAATAGTGCTTGAAGGACTTGCACCGATGGGAGAAGAATATCTGTCCCTGCTAAAAGAAGGATTTGAGAATCACTGGATTGATGTATACGAGAACCAGAATAAGAGAAGCGGAGCCTATTCATGGGGAGCTTACGGCGTACACCCTTATGTGCTTTTAAATTATCAGGATACGCTGAATGAGGTATTCACGCTTGCACACGAGATGGGGCATGCGTTGCACAGTTATTATTCGCATGAATCGCAGCCATTTACTTATGCCTCTTATCTGATTTTTGTGGCAGAGGTTGCTTCTACCTGCAATGAATCTCTGTTGATGCAGCATTTGCTTGAGAAATGCACGGATAAGCAGGAAAAAATCTATCTGGTCAATTATTTCCTGGATCAGTTTAAGGGAACGGTGTTCCGCCAGACTATGTTTGCGGAATTTGAGAAGATTACGCATCAGATGTACGCAGAAGGTAAAGCGCTGACAGCGGACAGCTTATGCGAAGTTTATCTGGATTTGAATAAGAAATATTTTGGTCCCGATATGGTATCCGATCCGCAGATTGCGCTGGAATGGGCGAGGATTCCTCATTTCTATACGGCATTCTATGTGTATCAGTACGCGACAGGTTTCTCCGCAGCGATTGCGCTGTCCAAAAAGATCCGCTCCGAGGGTGAGAGCGCCGTGGAAGCGTATAAGAGCTTTTTAAAGGGAGGGTGTTCCAAGGATCCGCTTGAACTGCTTAAGATGGCTGGCGTGGATCTGTCAAGCCCGGAACCTGTGAAGAATGCGTTGTCTATGTTTGGGGAGTTGGTTACGGAACTGGAGAAGTTGATTGGGTAAGTGGACACGGTAGAAAAAATCACAACTGTATGCCATACTATAATAAGGATTTGCGTAGCGACGAATTGGTGCAACAACCGCCAATTCGTCGCTTTGTGAATACAAAAAATCACTCCACATAATGAATACGGTTCTCATCGAATCTGTCCTGTTGTTCTCTTTCCTCTGCCGGATATCCATAAGGGAATATTGCAAACGCTCTCATAGAATCAGGAATATTAAGGATTTCTTCAACCGACTTCATCCGTTCTTCCAGAGGCGCTATTCCGAGCCACACGCCGCCAAGCCCCTGTGCATCCGTTTCAAGCCAGAGATTTTCCATAGCGATTGAAAGATCGATCTGTGCATAGTCCGGAAAAATGCCTTCTTTTCTGTATGCTGCCACGATTGCGACAGGTGCATCTTTTGTCATGCCTGCATAAGGATGAACTTCGGAAAGCGCCTTGAGTTTCTCTTTGTTTGTCACAACATAAAATTCCCATGGTTGCTGATTTCCGGCTGAAGGAGCCTGCATCGCAGCCCTTAGGATTGCCAATGTCTTTTCTTTTTCTACAGGTCTGTCCTGATATTTTCTGATACTGACTCTCGTAAAAATGTGAATATTTCCATTGTGCTGTTCCGTCAATCAGAAGCCGCCCTTGAGGAAAAATCAACCTTTTCGTATGCGAAATGGGTTTCGGAAGTTTTTGAACATTAATGACACAAACTTTTTAAAATGGAAAGTTTGTGTTATCAGAATTATGTAAGTATTTTATGGCATAGAGGGTGAGATTGTGAGCCGAGAGAACTGTTTAAATTTTATATGAAATTAAGAGATTAGATATTAGGGGTAAAGAGTACTTGAAAATATTGGTAAAATACTATATCGTGGATATTAGATTAAAGAATTTTGTGATGATGTTATATTAATAGAAGGGTCACTCAAAAGTCATGAAAATAGTGGAAGACACCTTGAATTATTACAATAAAAACGCCAGAGAATTTGCGGATGGAACTGTAAATGTCAACTTCACTGAAATTCAAAATTTGTTTTTAGAGTATGTGCCCGAAGGTGGTAAAATTTTAGATTTTGGCTGTGGATCCGGACGAGATACAAAATACTTTTTAAATAAGGGTTATAATGTAGATGCGATTGACGGTTCATATGAACTTTGTAAAATAGCCGGTAATTATACGGGAATATCCGTTAAAAAAATGAAGTTTGAGGAGCTTGACTGTATAGAGGTATATGATGGGATTTGGGCGTGTGCGTCTATTTTACATGTTGAAAAAAAGGAACTGCCGACTATTTTGCGGAAAATGACGGATGCCGGAAAGACTGGCGGAGTTATATATACTTCTTTTAAATACGGAGAATTTGAAGGATATAGGAACGGCAGATATTTCATCTATCATACGGAAGAAAGCTTTAAGAAAATCATCGAAGATATTCCGGAATTGACTATAGATAAGTTGTGGGTGTCAGATGATGTTAGAGCAGAGCGAGGAGAAGAGCAATGGCTGAATTTGATATTAAGAAAACAGGCAACAGATTAGTTATTGATGGTAAATACTATAATGCTCTGGATATAGAAGGTTTTTCACGAATGATGAAAGACCCCTCTTACTGCTATAAGTTTTATTGGCTGGAAGCGATTGTGCAGCTGATATCAGAGAACAGGTGTGAAGCAACATATAATGAAATCATTAACGAGATGATTGCTAATGCATGGTATTCCGTTTTGGAATTTCATATTCATTTGAGCGGCATCTGGGGCGAAACTACAAAGGATAATCTTGAGAGAGCCGTGACTAACTTAAAGAATCTGAGCGGGTTACCTGCAAATGCTTCCAAGATAGAAATAAAGAATGCTATTGCGCAATATGATAAGCAGCTTCATGCAGAAAAGCAGGCGCTGACACTGAATGTTCCATATAAAGCATTGTCAGGTTTTGCTAATAAGTCAGGGGAGCGAATCAGTCTGGACAGCAGTGCAGGAAGAATGATGGCATATTATAATAAACTGAGTGCCGGAGATATTTTACTTCCGTATACTTTTGGAGATGAAACAGGATTAAACCGCAAGCTGACATTCAATGACGCATGGATTCAAATGATAAGAGATAATACGGCTAATATATTGGGCTGGATTCAGTACGAAAAAGTAAAGTGGCTTCAGAATAATAATCCTGAGGTTCCGGGGTTAATTTATAAACTTACGCGATTGGATGATAAGATGCGTAAGCTGTCCCATGTGAGAAAATTGTGGGATGGCATATTAGATGTACGCAGCGTGACAGATGTGTTTACAGATGAGGCGATTGATAAGCAGAAATATGATGTAGACCATTTTATCCCATGGTCGTTCGTTATGAATGATGAATTATGGAATCTGATGCCGATGGACTCATCATTGAATTCCGCTAAGAATAACAGATTGCCCGACTGGAACGATTTCTTTATTCGGTTTGCGAAGAACCAATACATAATGTATGAAATGATTCATGAAAAAGACGGAATCAGAAAACTATATGAAGCATGTTACAGAGACAACCTGCATTCGATTTGGGCGAATAAAGAGTTATACCGAAAAGGAAATTCAGATACAGAGTTTTATGGTATTCTGGAGAAAAATATGCGTCCTGTGTATGATTCGGCAAGACGACAGGGGTATGATGTGTGGGAGAAGCGGTTGGTAGGATAGAATATAGAGACTGTAAAGGAGCAGATTGAATGACGGGTGATAAAATAAAAGAACTTCAGAGTGGCTTAAATACTGCATTTATTGATGGTGCGTTTAATTCTAATTTAGCATACAAACCACAGTTTATTTACAATGACAATAAAAATGGACAGAAAGTTTTTTCAGCAATAGAAGATGAACTGCTCAGGTGTGATAGTTTTGCAATCAGTGTGGCATTCATAACAAGAGGCGGAATCACACCACTTTTGCAGACATTGAAGGAGTTAGAGAGAAGGGGTGTTCCAGGTAAAATATTAACTACGGATTATCTTAGCTTCAGTGATCCGGCAGCGTTAGATACGATAGCAAATCTCTCTAATATTGAACTTCGGATGTATCAGACAGAACGAGCAGGAAGCGGCTTTCATACTAAAGGATATATTTTTCAAAAAAGTGAAGAATATCGATTCATTATTGGCAGCTCTAATTTGACGCAGGATGCATTAACCAGAAATATGGAGTGGAATACAAAACTGATATCCACAAGTCAAGGTGAGATGGTGAACTCAGTATTAGGTGAGTTTAACAAGATTTGGAATGCGGATGAATATACTAAGAGCTATGCTGAGTTTATTGAAGAATATCGAAGAAAATATAAAGAGAAACAGCTGTTTAATAAAATGGTTGCGGAGCAGAAAAAGATTGCAAAGAGCGAGACAGTTCCTCTTTTGGAAGCATATACGTTACAGCCTAATTCAATGCAAAGGGCTTTCATTTTTAATTTGCATGAACTTAGAAATAAGGGGGTAAATAAGGCATTACTTATTTCTGCGACTGGTACAGGAAAGACTTATGCCTCTGCTTTTGCGATGAGAGAACTTGGATTTAAAAGAGTTCTGTTTTTGGTACATAGAAATCGGATTGCAAAACAAGCAAAGGAGTCTTTTGAACGAGTATTTGGAAGCAGAATAAAAACAGGTTTAATTTCCGGAACTGCGCATGATTATGATGCGGATTTTGTGTTTGCAACAGTTCAAACATTGAGTAAGCCGGAAAATATGGAACGACTTTCAAGGGATTATTTTGATGCATGTATATATGATGAAGCGCATCATACAAGTGCCGGAAGTTATAAAAGAGTAATGGATTACTTTAAACCTGAATTTACTTTGGGAATGACAGCTACGCCGGATAAGCGTGATGACAACATAGAGGGTAGAAATATATATGAAATCTTTGACCATAATATTGCCTATGAAATTCGGTTGCAACAAGCAATGGAGGAGAATTTGTTGTGTCCGTTTCACTACTTTGGGATTACAGATTTGGCAATGATTTCTGATGAAGGAAATTCAAGGGAAGAACAATTGGAGAATTTTAAATATCTCACATGTGACGAGCGCGTGAAATATGTAATGGAACAAGCTTCGTACTATGGACACTGCGGGGAACGCGTAAAAGGACTCATTTTTTGCAGCAGAATAGATGAAGCAAAGGAACTTTCTCAAAAGTTTAACGAGAAGGGGCTTAGAACAATTGCATTGAGTGGTTTTGATTCGGAGGAGGTCAGGACAGAAGCGATTGAAAGATTAACGATGGATATTCAATCAGAAGAAGATGACTACCTTGATTATATTATAACTGTTGATATATTCTCAGAAGGAACAGATATCGTAGAGGTAAATCAGATTATTATGCTTCGTCCAACACAGTCGCCAATTGTATTCATTCAGCAATTGGGTAGAGGCCTCAGAAAAGCACCAGGAAAAGAATATGTTGTAATCCTTGATTTTATCGGAAACTACAAGAACAATTTTATGATTCCGATTGCACTATCTGGAGACCGTAGTTATAACAAAGATAATATACGAAGATATCTTATGGAAGGCGGTCGTGTGATTCCGGGAGCGAGCACTATTCATTTTGATGAGATAAGCAGAAAACGTATTTTTGAGGCAGTTGATAATGCAAATTTTAGTGATATAAAACTAATCAAAGAGAATTATGCAAACCTAAAAAATAAACTTGGCAGAATTCCTAGTTTAAGGGACTTTGATGATTATGGTGAAATGGATGTTATTCGTATTTTTGATAACAAAAACTTGGGCTCCTATTATAAATTCCTTGTAAAATATGAAAAGGAGTACGAAATAAGGTTATCAGCTGAAGAAGAAAAGGTCATCGAGTTTGTATCTAAAAAGCTTGCGAACGGAAAACGAATACAAGAGCTGAGGCTTTTAAGCAGAATGCTTGGATATGCTAATAGGTTATTGCTATTTGCCGGTTTGAAAGAAGATCTCAGAGATAATTTTGGAATCCAAATGAGCGACAACCAGAAGGATAATATAGTTAATATTTTGACAAATGAATTCTCGACGGGAGCTGGTAAAAACACTTATGCGGAATGTATTTTTATTGAAAAGGATGATGCATCAGGAACTGACTACCATGTTTCAAAAGCTTTTGATAAAATGCTGACTAATAAGGACTTTTATGATATTTTAAAAGAGCTAATCGATTTTGGCATTAGCCGGTATGAAAGAGATTTTTCGAAGACGTATAAAGGAACTGATTTTGTATTATATCAGAAGTATACATATGAGGATGTTTGTAGATTATTAAATTGGGAAACAAACGAGGTGCCTCTGAACATTAGTGGATATAAATATGATAAAAAGACAAAGACATTTCCGATATTTATAAACTATGATAAGTCAAATGATATAAGCGACACTATAAAATATGAAGACCATTTTACCAGCAGCAATAGTTTGATTGCTATATCAAAGTCTGGAAGAAAAGTATCATCTGAAGATGTGCAGAACTTCTTACATGCGAATGAGCGCGGAATACAAGTTCATTTGTTTGTACGAAAAAATAAAGATGATATAATTTCAAAAGAGTTTTATTATCTTGGACATATGCAGGCAAGTGGCAAAGTGAGAGAGTTTGTTATGCAGAATACAGATAAAACAGCCGTTGAAATAGAATGGTTGTTGGATGTTCCAGTAAGAGAAGATTTGTATGAATACATTATAAATGAATAGAGGTGCAATATGAAAACAATACGAGTCGTAGCAGCTATAATTAAAGCATCAAATCAAAAAGGTGAGCCTATTATTTTTGCGACGCAAAGAGGTTATGGTGATTTCAAAGGTGGGTGGGAATTCCCAGGCGGAAAAATTGAAGAAGGTGAGACTCCAAAACAGGCACTTATTAGAGAGATAATGGAAGAACTTGAAACTGAAATAGTGGTTGGAGATCTGATCGATACCATAGAGTACGACTATCCGACATTCCATCTTTCAATGGATTGCTTTTGGGCTGAGATTGTGTCCGGTGATTTAGTTCTTAAGGAGCATGAAGCTGCGAGATGGCTGACGAAGGCACAGCTTAATTCAGTAGAGTGGCTGCCTGCGGATATTACGTTGATTGAGAAGATAGGTTGTAATATGTAATTATGAGTGGGGTAAATAGCTTTTTATATTCTAATAGGATTTATTTAGGGGCTTTGGCTTCACTATGTTATTTGAGTGTAAAATGAGTAATTAACATTTTTCACAAATTCAATAATGGATGCGTGTATGGTGATTTCCATACCCTTATTATTCTCCACTTCTCTAAAATTTTATGATATAACATATGCCTTACATATTTGAAATTTTTCGGGTTCTTTTCGTTCTGTAATGTTTGATAATCCAAGAGATTTTATCTTTTTCGTTAAGTAGGATTCATTTAATAT
>JAIDPH010000225.1 GCA_029062885.1 Lachnospiraceae bacterium | reverse complement strand
CCTTTCTAGTGTTACATTACTTATAGGAATTGTTGTTTATTTTATTACAAGAGAACCTGAAGAAAAGGATGCCATGAGTCTTAAACCAATTCCGGGTTTATTTAAGGACTGGAAAGTCATACTTTTGGTTTTAGCATCGATTGCGGCGGACATAGTATGTTATGTTCTTGCAAAATTGCTTGTACCTGAGTTCTTGGAGCATCTTGCAGAACGTACAGGTTTTCTGTCTTTTGATAAAATAGCAATACTGATAGCTGAACTAATTATTGCCGCATTAGGAGAAGAAATCGCCTGGAGAGGTTTTTTCCTGAATCAACTTTCCAAAATGATAAATTTTGTTCCTTCCTTGTTGATTACAGCATGTTTATTCGCTCTTTGCCACTTATCTACAGGAAGTGTAGTAGTGGTAGTTTATGATTTGACATTTATCGTTATTAATGCCGTACTTTATGGACTTGTATATAAGAGAACCAATAACATAATTGTTAGCACGATATCCCACTTTTTGTCCAATCTATTCAGTGTGCTGATAATACTAATGCCGTAGTTCAACAAACAAGCTGGATAGCTTTGTCTCCCGTTCATATATCGAAGCAAACTTTTCCATCTCCCAATCCTCAAAGTGATAGTCCATTGTAGAACAGTAGCTGTTACATAAGTCAACATCTGTCAAATATGTGAGAGATAATGTATATGTACCGGGAGACAAATAAAATGTACTGTTGGAAGCGAGCTGATCCCAAATCATATCTCGGTAAACCAGTTCCTGCGCTTCATTCGAAATACAGACAACAACCAGAAGACCCTCAGCATCAATCTGGGCATGAAAATCATACTCATTCTCTTTCTCGATTTCAAAGGTACTATATGTCCCAGCCTCCGGTACTCCACCTGCTATAGAAAACGTTAGTATCGGCTTTGTCATCAAACTGGGTAATTCAAGCAAGACAGTAATTAATATCGCGAACAAAACAGCAATGGAAATCCCTGCCAAAGACTTATTGGAAACAAATATTGCAGATTCGCTGTTTGTATTGATATTTCTAATATCTTTTGCTAATTGAATCAAAGTACTGAATAGCTGTTTTTTTATTGCAATAAAAATGCTGATCAGAATCACGATAACACCGGTCAAAGAGACAATGATGGGAGGAACGTCGGAAGAATTCAGAAATCTTGCAACATCATTTGTTTGATCCGGAAATGGTGCAAACATGGAATATGCAGGAATCCCCACCCAGGCAAGCACAGACGATATGGAGACGATAAAAAAGAAGAAATATGCTATATGATATATCAGACCTTTGCGGCTCTTTGAATAGAATATCATAGCGGTCCACGAAACGCATACAGGGAGTGCAACACCTGCAACGTAACACAATGCATCTGTAATTGCAGTAAAGCTGCCGCCTGTCCACCATGTATGCGCTGATACAATGGAGATTTTGACATTTCTCGCTCCACACAATATGGCTACAAGCGCATGACCTGATTCATGAACAAAAATGTACAAAATGATCGAAGCAAGCATCATCGCAATCATGGTGAAAGAAAATCGAAGTTTACGTGACATATTATACACCTCACAAATCCTTAGTCTATCAATATTTTATATGAATAAATACTCACAGCCACTCATTCCAGAAGCGTTCCACACGTTTGGCAATCTGCGTCGTCGTGACCACCTCATAATTACTCCATTCGCGCGGAAACAGTTTTTGATAGGATGACTGTAAGAACCTCTCGTCCAATAAAACTACCACGCCCACGTCATCAGCAGTACGGATAACACGTCCTGCCGCCTGCAATACTTTATTCATACCCGGATATCTGTAAGCATAGTCGAAGCCGTTCTCTCCCCAGCCATCGAAATACATTTTCAGTATTTCCCTCTCATTGCATACCTGAGGCAAACCCGTTCCGACTATGATAGCCCCAATCAGGCTGTCGTTCTTTAAGTCAATACCCTCGCTGAATATACCGCCCATAACGCAGAATCCAAGCAGTATCTTTTCCTCATCAATCTCTATATCCATATGAATCACTTCCGTCAAATCACAATCATCATTTCCCGTAAAGCGGCCGAGGAATTCTTCTCTTGAACGCTCATTCATAAAATCTTCCTGTACTATACACTCCACATGTTCATCTGCAAAATATTCCATGAAGCTTTCATAGACATTTTTAAGAAATGCATGTGAAGGGAAGAAAATCATATAATTTCCGTACCTGTTCTTCACAGTCTCATATATATAAGAAGCAATATTGTAATACTCCGCCTTGCCGCGTCTCGTATACTTGCTTGTAACATCGCTTCCTATATATATCCCCCGCTTCTCAGGTCGGAATACAGATTGGGCATAGACTTCATAATCTCCCTCCTCAGCTCCAAGCAGTGTCTTATAATACCCAATTGGAAGCAGAGTGGCCGAGAACAAAATCGTACTGCGTCCTCTCATCATGCACTCCTGCAGGTTTTTGGCAGGATTAACACATAACAGCTTTAGCATGAATCGACCGTCATCATTCATCTGCGAATATATTACATAATTCTCATCTACCAAATCATAGATACTTAAGAAATGCGACACTTCAAAATAAAACTCCAGTATATCCTGCCGTACCGGACTCTCTTCATGCTCGTCCATATAATCTTCCATTGCACTTCCCAGCCTGCTTAGTGCAATAATAAAAGGTGTTATCGAATCCTCTATGCGGTAATCGGGACACTCCTTTTTTAAATTTAGAAGTTCCTTATTACACTTATCAAGCTGTCTCGCTAGGCTGCCGGTATAAGGCAAAACCACGTTTTTCAGTTTAAGGAAATCTTCTTTATATAATATGGCGCTATACATCTCCCGGCTGCGTTCCACCAAATTGTGCGCCTCATCAATCAGGAACAAATAATCCTCTTTTCTGCTTTCTGCAAAAAATCTCCGCAGATAAACATGAGGGTCAAATACATAATTATAGTCGCAGATAACCGCGTCTGAAAAAAGACTCATATCCAAACACATTTCAAACGGACAAACCTGATGTTTCGCCGCATATTCCTCTATTTTCTCCCGATGAAAACTTTCTTCATGCATGAGCAGGTCAAACATGGCGTCGTTTACCCTGTTATAATGCCCCTTCGCATAGGGACATGCCTCAGGATTACATTCCGTTTCATCCATGAAGCAGATTTTCTCCTTAGCTGTCAGTACCACTGTCTTAAACTTCAGCCCCTTACTGCGCAAAAGCTGAAAAGTGTCTTCCGCTACTGTCCTTGTAATAGTCTTTGCCGTCAGATAAAAGATTTTCTCTCCAAGCCCCTCTCCTACCGCTTTCACTGCCGGAAACACGGTAGAAAGCGTTTTCCCGACTCCTGTCGGTGCCTCAATAAACAATTTTCTCCTATGATAAATAGTACGATACACATAAGAAGCAAGCTCCTTCTGCCCGTCTCTGTATGCATAAGGAAATTCCAGTCCTTTAATAGACTCCTGACGTTTTTTTTGCCAATCGAAGCTGTAATCCGCCCACTTCCTGTATTGCCCCATGACCATATCAAACCATTCCTGCAGCTCCGAAAAGGTATAATCATAATGAAAATATCGTATTTCTTCACTATTAATATCAATAACAGTTGTTTTTTCCATATGGCAATACGTCATTCGTACGCGAATAGAGCGCAGATGATTCTGCGCCGCATAAATATAGGCATAGCATTTAGCTTGCGCCAGATGCACAGGGACAGCCTGTTTCATCTTAGCTACATCATGATATGTTCCCTTAATTTCATCTATAGTCACGATAATATGGTCAGCCATATCCACCGGAATACTCGTATCGGTAAGCTCCGGTACGGCGTTCAATTCTCCTGTCGGTTCAAAAATGATGCCGTCCGCCCTTCCGTCAATGACAATATCATACCGCTCCGTGGGATAACAGAATTTAAGCCCGACTTCGGCATGATAACCTGAGCCCATCCGCTTCTGAATCATTCTGTGAATGCGCCCGCCCTCCTGCATGGCGTCTGGCGATGATGAAGTTTTACGGTTGTCGATATCGCCTGAACGTAAGATAAACTCTACCAGACTCCTGACAGAAATCTGAATCTCCATAATGCTGAATTTCCTCTCTTATGTCATAAGAAGTTCGTTGTTTTTCCAAGCATACCATACTTTACCGCTCTTTGCTATTAAAAGTTCAATGAAAAAATATATACCATTCATAAAAACTTGACGTTATTTGAAAGAAAATATAGCTGATTTCTTTCAAAAAACGTCAAGTGTTCATATTTTAGTAAAAAGTTTTATTATAAACCGAATCCATCAATGCATGCATACTGATTTCCATTTGAATCAATTATATAAAGAATATCTTCCGTAATAAAATACTTTTCAACCATGTTATCTAATGAAAATATACCTGCTTTTTCCCATGTAATCTGATTATCGCTTGATTGATATAATGAATATGATCCATCACATTCTAAGAGCACATAGACAGTGCCTTCATTAAACAAAGGGGCGTATCCATATCGACATCTCTCTAAACTATCATCTATTACAACAGGAGTCCATTGTTCACCGCCATCTGTAGATTCAAACAAATATCCGTTGCTCCGCATCTGTGTCCCTATATATAAGTGTTCAAGGCTCTCTGCGGACAGGCTGGTTGGATATCCATCCATCTTATAAGATATATCTATCTTACTATATGTATTCCATCTGTCATTTGTAAAATACAACAATTTCATCATTTGACCGCCAGCCCCGGAACTGCAATACAATAAATATCCGTTTTTTTCATCCACCATACTCAGAAAGACCTCATTGGCATCATACTCAATTGGTATGGTATTTAATGTCACATCACTGTATAATTCTGAAATAATTATATCATTTTCACCAAAATACCCTTCCACAGCAAAATTTTCTTCCAGCACAGGCTCCCCTGTGCTGGTTAGGATAAGCTCTTTTTCATCTTTATTAGATTTTCCTGCACAGCCCACAATTATAAAAAAAATCAGAATAGTACAAATTAGTTTAACATTTTTCATTACTATGCTCCTATAGTTTTCCTCACATCAAATTTCTCAAATATATCTAAATGTAGTTCTAGCTTCTTCTGCTCTTCTGTACTTTTACTTCTTCAACTCCCCGGCATACATCGGTCTGTCCTTCTCCGAGATCTCCAACACCGCCATAGCCTGCTTCAGAGGCATGTTGGCATTCTTTATCAGGTTCTTTAATGATGTTATTATACCTTCACGTAGGCCTTCACTGCCTCCTTTTCTATTGACAAAATTCTACACTTTAGACATAAATCATACAGATATTTCTTACCATCTGAATCATAATGTACCAACATTCGTGTAAAAAATATGTTTACTAATTACACCAATCTTTGCATATAAATTTTTTCCATTGAACCCCATGGAGCAATTTTACAATCTATTATTTCGAAGCCATATTTTTCATATAAGTTTTCATGATCACTTACTATATATACCTTGTCAAAATTAATTGACTTTAGATAATCCATCGAATACTGTATTAGCTTTTGGCTTAATCTATTTCCCCTGTATTCTTCACCAACAAACATATACCCAATGTATGGAGTATAGTATATATCAGGAATGCAATCAGTCTTTGCTACCGTACAATATCCACAAATTTTCTTATTCTCCAGAGCAATGATAACCCGTTCCCATTCAGTAAACAGGTTCTTGTCCATAGCATCAGCCAATGATTTACCGGCACCCCACGAACAACTTTTTGCATAATCTCTTACTTTGTTCCACATCTCATCTGATGCTGTGATATTTTTAAAATCCATGCTTTGTTTTCCTCCAAAGTTTCCCTCGTATTATTTCAATACAATTTTCCATATATCACCTTCAGCAATATATTGAAATTCATTTAAATTATCATCCAACATCACTTGAAGCAGCATATTAAAATCACTTACAAGATTCACTTTTGATAATTCTTCTTTTTTTATCCAGTGCATATCCCCTTCTTCTGAAGAAATAAGTTCCCCTTCATATTCATCCGCACTAAAAAGAAAAACAATATATCTCCCACCTTCAATAGGAAACTGTTTTACTCCGCAAAGTCTTGGATTTAAAATCGTCAAGCCTGTTTCTTCTTTTATTTCACGGACTACGGCATCAACAATCGACTCTCCGTTTTCAATATGCCCACCGGGCAAGGTATATCCTTTCCAATCGTCTTTTACCCGATTCTGCAACAAATAAGCATCTTCATTATATACTAAACATAACACCGTCAGTTCAACATTTTCGGTTCGTGTCATAATCAATCCCTCTCTTTATCCTAATCCTCACATCAAATTATAATCGTTATTGTATACAAGATGCAACATAATTCACATGTGAATTTGTAGGGAATTTTCATCAATAAAAGAGGCTCACCCACTGGAATGAACCTCTCACATTACGATTTCTAATTTTTACTCAATAATTACACTAACATGCCACAGCGAATCTCTGCAAATACTCGTCAAACTCTGCATCAAATCCGTTGCATGAGACAGTCAGTATTCTGTCGAAGTTTAACCCAAAAACCCCGATAATGGACTTAGCATCTACCAAGAAGCTGTTATATGAAATATCCACATCAAACAGGCACTTAGAAGCTGCCTCAACAAAATCTTTCACTTCGTCTGGCCTTAACATAATCCTATACTGAATCATTCTAAACACCTCCTTTTTATTCTTTCAACATTTCAATAATCATGCTACTTTCTTAAATCGAATTACTAAAAGTATAGTAAATCAATTTATTTATGTTATTATACGTCATTAATTTCATTTGTAAATAACGAAAATAACCAAGTCTGTTCTGTTTTTGCCCAACTATTTGTCAGTTTTGCCTATAAACATTTGACTTTTCAAATTCGACCATGTACTCTCTAAACTTAAGCGGCAGCATCTGTTGCTGCAAGCCAGGATTCTTACGTTCCTTTATTGCTATTGTATTACAGAAAGCGGTAAAAAGTTTCTGATACTGCTCCTCTGTCTCTGACATTTTATGCAGATTTTCAGCAGAAATATCAGAGTCCGATACCAGATACCACTGCATTTTCGCCGGATGCACTCCATATATATTATGCTTCTCATCATAAACAATGAAATTCTCCAATGGCAGTCTGTCAGCAAAATGGGGCATCAGAAATGGGACAACGTTACATTCAGGACCTATCTTTGCAAACAGAATACCTTGCTCAAGCTCCTTGAATCTTAGAAATTCCAGCATACGATGTATCTCATTTCCAGCATTCCTCGCCAGACGAAAAGTAAGCTCCACATAAGGATTAGTAAGATTTTCCATTACCCTTTTTCCATTTCCATTTGTGATGCCATCGACTATTGTCCTGTACACTGCCTGTCCTTTCCCTGAATCCGATGTTGAAAGTGCACGGCATATATCAAGGTACGTATCTTGACCCAGACGTCTCTGTATGGTATCTGCTACCTTCCTAGTCTTTACGGAATCCGGCCGGATATACAGATAAGATGCAAATAATCTCAAATTCTCTTCTTCCCCTATTTGTATATAAATATGCTCATGCCCCTCTCTTAAGGCATAAGCATCATAAATTCCCGTGAAAATACCCTCTATGGAATCTTCACAGATTAAATATTTTTCTTCCAACATATCATCATCTATCCCCTTCTCTCTTAAGAAAACAGCGACATCTGCTCATATATCATTCCATCCTGAGAAAAAAGTTGTCTCTCCTTCCGGCTCGCCTGACTCGGACAAGTTAAATTCCTCACAATATAGTTTTCCTCTATTTTCGTCGGATACATCATTTTTCCGTTGCAGGTAATAAAATACAGGGCTCGTTTCAACACAACTCCTATCTTCTTTAAATCTTCAAAAGTCAGCCTTCCGAAACGCCTTGCTTTTACGATCCTTTTGGCGCTTTTGACGCCTATTCCCGGTATTCTTAACAAAAGCTGATAATCCGCACGATTAATTTCTATCGGAAATAATTCCAGATGCCTGACTGCCCAATCCGCTTTCGGGTCTATCATCATGTTAAAATTCGGTCTATCTTCCGTCAAAAGTTCATCCACCGTGAAATCATAGAATCTGAGCAGCCAATCAGCCTGATACAAACGATGCTCCCTAAGAAGAGGGGGGCCTCCGGGCAGCGCCGGTAAATCTTTATCCTCATTTACATTGACAAATGCCGAATAATAAACCCTCTTTAATGAAAATTTCTGATACAGGCTCTCTGCAACAGCCATAATCTGATAATCGCTCTCCGGCATAGCGCCAATAATCATCTGGGTAGATTGACCGGCCTCGCAAAAATGCGGAGCATGGTTATATACCGCTATTTCATTTCTATTGGCGGTAATCCCGTTCTGAATCAGCTTCATCGGCCGAAGAATATTCTTCCTGTGTTTGTTGGGTGCCAATTTCTGCAGTCCCTCCGCCGTCGCCAATTCCAGATTCACGCTTATCCTGTCTGCCAGAAATCCTGCTTTCTGTATCAATGAAGGATCAGCCCCCGGAATTGCCTTTACATGGATATAGCCTTGAAAATTATGCTCAGTTCTTAACTTAAAAAGCGTCTGGCAAAGTAATTCCATAGTATAATCAGGGCTGTACAAAATACCTGAACTTAAAAATAAACCTTCTATATAATTACGTCTGTAGAATTCCATCGTCAGGCTACAGACTTCATCAGGTGTAAAGGATGCCCGCGGAACATCATTAGACCTTCTGTTCAAACAATACTTACAATCGAATATGCATTCATTCGTAAAAAGAATCTTAAGCAGGGATATACACCTTCCATCCGCGGCAAAGCTATGGCAAAGCCCCGCTTTAACGGTATTCCCTATTCCTTTTCCGTCTCCATTCCTTGAAGAACCGCTGGAACTGCATGAAACATCATATTTGGCCGCATCTGCAAGAATATTCAGTTTGTCCATGATTGACATTTCATCAGCAATTCGCAGTTCCATACCGGTCTCCCTCTCTCCGAACATACGTTCCTATATTATCTTATCACAACCGATTAGGAAATGCAACTATTTTTAGAACATTTGTTTGCTTTTTGTCTATTTTTCTTTTAAACTTTTTGCAAAAATTGCTTTAAATACGGTTCTAATAAGCGGCTGTATGAAAAACAGCTGTGAAAAGAATGCAAAAGGGAAATTATAGCATACTAACTTAATCCAGTTCGCCAGAAATGTGAATACATTAAAACCCGTGTAATACGGATAGTAAATAACAGCGGCTAAAAAGCTCATTGCCGGACACATTAAACCAACAGTGGCACAGATAACAGCCGTTTCAAATAAAACGGGATGTGTTGTTTCAGGGTCAAAGACTTTACAGGCAAGTTTGAATGAAAAAGGACTTCCCATTACACATTCAAGTATATAAGCAAGACAAAACTCAACCATAACTACTGCCCATATCGGAAATGGGCGTCCAAACATCATTACACCGCCATTCCTGTTAATACCGTCTATTACCCCGGCTGCTCCGTCAATGGAGATGAAAAAACTACCGTTTATGACATATAGACTGTAAAACACATAGGCATGAACGGTCACAACAACAGTAAGTAATGCGAACATCATTCGCTGAAATTGATTTTTTGGCATAATAAATCCTCCCTTTTTGGCAAAAAAATAAGCAGTCCCTTTGTAGTAAACCGGAAAATGTACCGTAATCAGATTTACGTGCAAAGCACTACTTGTGTCGTTTTTACCTTTATCTATTTTTTTAACGACTTAAATTATATTTGTCAAAATTGAAAAAGTCAACAAAAAAATTTCCGGTAAAATAAATAATTGAAGTTATATGCTGTGAATGATACAATTGCTTATATCAAAAAATGACAAAAAGACAAATGCAAAAGGAACCCCCATCATGATGACTAATAAATCATTTGATGATAAAAGAATTGCAAAAGGCTATGCAAAAGACAGACCATGGCTACATAAATTAGTCATGGAACGGTTAAAGTCCGACTGCGCTATTGACACGCCTTTTCATAACGGACTGGATGTAGGCTGCGGAGCAGGTTTATCCACCAAAGCTTTGAAGCTTATCTGCGATAAAGTCACGGGAACGGATATATCTGATGAGATGATTAGGGCATGCAAAACGGAATATGATACTTCTGAATTTACTTTTTATACAGCAAAAGCAGAAAAAACACCACTGCCTGAAATACCATACGACATTGTCACCGCCGCCGGCGTAATCAACTGGGTGGATAAAGACAAATTTGTGGAAAACATGAAGCTTGTAATGGCAATCAAAAGTCTGCTTGTCATATACGATTTCTGGATATCGGATAAGATGGTTGAAAATGACGCCTATACGGAATGGTATCAAAAGCTATATCTTCCTAATTTTCCAAAGCCGCCCCGAAACGAAGATGTATGGCGTCAGGAAGACCTGCCGGAAGGCTTTGCCATAAAACAACATGTGTTATATCAACTTCATCATCAATTCGATATGGATTCCTTCATTCGCTTTATGATGATACAGTCAAATGTGAATTCGCAGATTCAAAGCAGACGAAAAACGGAGGCAGAAATACAAGACTGGATGAAAGAAACTCTGAATCCGATATTCCGTGGATTAAATCAGACTTTAATTTTTGACGCGTATAGCTGGTATATAGAACGGGCTTAAAACGTCCATTATACAATATAGTATATAATTTAAACGAGGAGGTTTATATGAACAACTTAATTATCCCCAAAGACTACCACTCTGCCCTGAATCTCTATGATACGCAGATTGGCATCAAGACTGTCAAAGACATCTTTCAGAAGCTGCTTGCGGAACGACTTCATCTGCTGCGTGTTTCCGCTCCTTTATTCGTTGACCCCGATTCCGGATTGAACGATAACCTGAACGGTATAGAGCGGCCTGTAGTATTCGGCATCAAGGAGCAGAACGACGCCCCGGCTGAAATCGTACACTCTCTAGCTAAATGGAAACGCTATGCGCTGCAAAAGTACGGATTTTCATATGGTGAAGGTCTGTATACGGATATGAGCGCAATCCGCCGTGACGAACAGACCGATAATATCCATTCCATCTATGTAGACCAGTGGGATTGGGAAAAAATAATTTCCAAGGAGGAACGTACTCTCGACTTTCTCAAAGATACGGTACGCACAGTCTATAAAGTCTTGCGTAAAACCGAAAAGTATATGGCAATACAGTATGATTACATAGAAGAAATTCTGCCGCATGATATTTTCTTTATTACCACGCAGGAACTTGAAGATATGTACCCCGGTACAACCCCGAAAGAAAGGGAATATCTGATCACAAAGGAAAAAGGCGCCGTATGTCTTATGCAGATTGGAGATTTACTTAACTCCGGTGAAAAGCATGACGGACGTGCACCTGACTATGACGATTGGGCTTTAAATGCAGATATAGTCGTATATTATCCGGTTCTGGATATCGCATTGGAGCTTTCTTCGATGGGAATTCGTGTAGATAAAGCTTCACTGCTCAGTCAGCTTGATAAAGCAGGCTGCCCTGAAAGAGCCGAGCTTCCTTTCCAGAAAGCGATTCTGGATGACGAACTTCCGCTGACAATCGGCGGCGGTATCGGCCAGTCGCGTATATGTATGTTCTTCCTGCGCAAGGCGCATATCGGAGAAGTACAGTCTTCCCTTTGGCCCGAAAACGTTACTAAGGAAGCTCTGGAACACGGTATACAGCTTCTGTGACGCGAAATAAATCCAGATTTAATTTTCAAAAAGCGGCAGTTATTTATACTGCCGCTTCCTGTTTATACTATAGGAAATTATAGCGATGATTTTCTATCTGCCCGAAACCTGAAAACGTTCATATATCGGTTTCCCAATAGCAGCAATTATCACGCATAACACTATATAAATCATCGGCACTGCCTGCCACGGGGTCAGATATTGGCCAAATATGGAGATTGTATAATTCCCGAACACATTCCATGGCGCAAGATACCCCCACGGATACCAATCCCATATCTGGGATAACATCCGATATTGAGCCGGAACTGAAAAAAACATAGGCAGAATCAACAGTACGGTCGATACCGCCAGAGCGGCTATATTACTATGCAGCATTTCCGACAAAACCATAACAAATATACTTACTATAACCACGGTAATCACCATATTCCCATAAGCAACTATTACCGCCTGCCCACAGGTAATTGGGTCTGAATTTTCACGATATATCAGCTGAAAAATCGCATTGTAACCCTCTGCTCCATATATACACAATATAATAACAGATGTAATTACAGTGACCAGTATTGTACTTACTGTAGCAAAGCTGATTCCTGCAGTTATCTTAGCCAGATAAAGCTTTGTTTTTCCCAAAGGGCTGCTTAGAATAAGCTGGTCCGTTTTTCTTATATGCTCGTCAGAAAATATTCCCGAAAGGCATATTGCGATAAACATCAGCTCAAAAAAGCCAACTGTTTGAAAGCTTGAGAGAATCCTACTATATCCTTCATTTGCCTGAAAAATATACGGTGCTTTTATCTGCGCTTCCCGCTTTCTCCAAAAATCCTTTTCTCCCTCTGACAGCCGTGAATCCTCCCACGAAGATTCCAGCCATATTTGTCTTTTGGCATACAAATCTGTTTCACTTGGCTGCCACGAGTATATGATTTCCGATGTTGTCATATCCGTTGTTCCGCGTATAAAATTAAATATCGAACTATATGGACGTGCGTATTTCCAGTATTCATCCGATGAAATATAGTGTCTGTCCGGCGTATCGGGAATTTTTCTATATCCGTCTATTGTTTCCTCTATAAGGCTTTGATTTATTTCCCTGCCGCTCAAAGCTTCATCATAACGCTTGTTATATTTGTACAGATTATAGTTTGTGTCAATCAATTTTCCATCCACGTAATAGCCGCCAACCATTTGCAAAACCTGCGAAAATATGATAACCGCTACACAAATAATAAAAGAAATCCAGACTATTTTCTTGTTAAAAAGCTTTTTACACTCATAACGGTACATAACCCCAAAATTATTCATGTCAATATCCTTACTCCTTTCTCAACACTTACCTTCCTCACCAATATGCTTCAAATAAAAGTCCTCCAGATTGCCGCCTATGTCATCCCACTTATCCTGATAAATAAGCTGTCCGGCTTTCATTATCATGACCGTGTCTGCAATATGTTCAACATCCGATACAATATGCGTTGATAAAAGCACGATGCTTTCCTTTCCCAAGTCCTCTATCAGATTACGAAACCTCACTCTCTCTTTTGGGTCAAGTCCGGCTGTCGGCTCATCCAACACAAGGAGTTTAGGCTGACTCAGTAATGCCTGTGCGATTCCTAATCTCTGTTTCATACCGCCGGAATATGTTTTGATTTTCTTTTTGGCAACATCCTGTAAAGATGTAAGCTGCAAAAGTTCCGCCGCCCTTCGCTTTGCCTGCGGCTTTTCAATCCCTTTCAGCGCTGACATATACAGAAGGAAATCCTGCCCTGTAAACTCCGGATAGTATCCGAAATCCTGCGGCAGATAACCAAGAATGGAACGATAGCTTTCTTCTTTTACATCAATTCCGTCAAATGAGATTGTACCGCTGGTCGGTTTCAATATACCGCAGATCATCCTCATAAGCGTTGTCTTGCCTGCACCGTTTTCACCCAGCAGACCATATACTCCTTTTTGCAGTTTCACGGAAATACGGTCAACCGCAATTTTGTTTTTATACTGTTTTGTCACTCTGTCAATTACAAGTTCCATGCCAATTCCTCCGTTTGTTTTATTGTTCGATATGTTTCATATATCATTTCACCTACTAATAAAGCAGACAAGATAAGCCACCATTTTAAGAAATTGAATTGATATACATAATCAGCCCTAATGCATAGCGCTACATTTACACCGCTTACCATTGCTGCCACGCTCATGCAGGCGTAAATAACTTCTTTTCCGTGAAAATGACGGCTTATCCACAAGCTGATGTTCACGGTCAACAGATACGGCACCAAAAGATAAACTCCGGTCTGAATAATAGAAAGACTGCTGTTTATACAGCATAAAGGGATAAAGCAGCAAAAAATGAAAGCATCGAGCAGTCCCAAAACGCTCATTCTTGCAAGCACTGTGCTTTTCAACGAAAACCGCGTAGCCATTTCAAACTCGCCCATCCCATATGTCGTTGAGCGCGTACTTTCTGCAACAGCCAAAAGACCGAGAAACGGAATAAAAGCCGATGCAACCCATAAATCACCTGTTCTGATATTATTAGCGCTTTTCAGCGCAGGGAATAATAAGAGCATTGATAAAAATAACGTTTGTTTTCTTATATACGACGCCTGTATCAAGATAAATTTCAACATACTGATTTGCGGCTGCGGAAGCATTCGTAAAAACTTTTCCTTCTCATTTAGATCAGGTTCCGGCGCTTCAAAGACCTTTTTAATCCTCTTTTTTAACTGACGGTTCATTCAGGGAATCCCTCCTTCTTTAACTCTTCCTTCAACTTTTTCAGGGCTTTTGACAACCTGCGGTATACACTAAATCGTGACATTCCTACTGTTTTGCATATCGAAGCTACAGAAATCTCATTCACATATCGCAGAAACAATAGTTCCTGTTCATCCAGCGGCAGTTTTTCCATAGCGGATCTCACCGCCAGATTATTTATCCATTCGTCCGATTTATCAAAGTCTGCCTTTTCTTCAATATCTTCTATGCTGTCAAATGGCTTTCTGCGAAACTCATCCACGCATAGATTCTTGGCAATCGTATATAAATATGGTAACTCTTTGCCGTTATCAAGGGTCATATCCTGTCTGTAAAAGCGAAGAAAGGTTTCCTGTGTGATATCCTGTGCCAATTGCACGTCACGCAGCTTGAAATAGCAATAGCGATATATTTTGTCGTATTGTTCTGCGATATCCATACGCTGTGTAATCCCCCTTCATAATGTTTAACGGCTAAGAGCGGTAAAATGTGCGGACTATTTTTAATTATATAAAAATAACGACGAAATGGAAGCCATCCAAATCGCCGCTATCTCTTACTTTCTGATATCGCTCAATACATCCGCCGGAATCTCAAACTCCACAGTTCCCATATACATTGGCGCCACTTCCCCTTCATTAAATCCGATTACCACATTGTCCTTTTCATTCAGATAAAAAGAGGTTTCGTCTGTAATAGATTTAAAATTCCAGTCTACTATTTCATCATTCAGCCAATAATACACATTTTCGTCTTTATCCATCTGTTCCTGCATCTGCTTTTTTATATTCTCACTGATTGGCGTAATATAGTCTGCACCTTCCTTAAAAAGGTCTTTTAATTTCAGACGTTCTCCGGTGTTCAAATCAATTGTATAGTAATAGTTCCATTCATAACCACTTCCGGCCCCCTGATAGCAAATCAGCTTCAAGGTAAAATAGTCTGCCGTTGTCGATAGTACCTCACTGGTTACGATAACATCCTGATATCCCTCTTCGTATTCCAGATTAGCTTCAAACTCAGCTATCAGCTTATCTGTAATTTCCTGTATTTCTGCATTTATCTCCTCCGTTGTATGCTCCAGATTTTCCAGTACATCGCTATTATTTGTCTGCCCATCTTCTACCTGTCCGTCTTCTGTCTGTATATTCGGTTTTATTTCAGGAACTTTGATATCCGCCATATTTCTATCCGTTTCATACTCATAATCACGGAATGTTACAACTTTAACAAACTGCCCAATAACGGGTATCTGCTCCATCGCATTTGCAACAGCAGCCGATGTATTCGGCAAAATCATAAAAATTCCGATTAATACAGCTGCCGCTACAGCTAATCTAATAAATTTCGCATTTCTACGCTCTTTATTATTCATTCTGTCTGCCTCCTTCATTTTTGCCCGCAGCTCTCCCAACTGTTTTTGAGACATTTGCGGCTTTTCATATTCTTCTTTTAACAATTCTATGATTTCTTCAACCGAATCATCCAATATATTCATATCCGAATCTTTATTCATACTGATTATACCCCCTTCTTAGTTTTTGCCGTTTGTCTTGTCTGAGAGAATATTACGCAGTTTTTTTATACCGCGGTACAATCTGCTCTTAATCGTATTAACATTTTCCCCAAGAATATCTGCAATCTCTTCTAACTTCTTATCCTCAAAGTATTTCAATATAATAACAATCCTATCCTCATCTTTAAGTACATCCAACGCATTCTGCAAATCTATGTCAGCATAATGGTCCTCTTTAGCTTCTGCTTCTAGCGTGTTTTCCTCTTGAAGAACTTCGTAAGAAAGCGGTTTTGGGCGCTTTACATACTGAAAACATTCATTCAGCATGATACGGTATATCCAGCTCTCTGCGTATTGCGGCTCCTTTAAAGTATGACTGCTTCTAATCGCCTTAAATGCGCCATTTTGCACAATATCACATGCATCCGCTTCCTTATGAGTATAGCTATATGCCAAACGATAATATTGATTATATTTATCCAAAATTATTTCTTCTATTAAAGCTTTATTAGCTGCATTTCTTTTTCCGGAAGATAAATGCAAGGCTATTCACCTCCTCTATGTCATTCTATAAGATTAGATTTTTTCCATATTTAAAAAGTTTCACTAATATTTTTTATTTATAAAATATTTTTACGCAACAAAAATTTCCCCTGCTGCCAATATTGACAAAACAAGGGAAAGCATATGTAACATTCTTAATCCGAAATCTTTATTATCAATACATCCCCGATATAATTAATAGACCCATCCACTGGGTAACAGGGCATGGAGAACATTTCTGCATCTAATTCGTCTACGCGCGTAAGGTTCATGTTTACGTTTATTACATATTTTAACATCGCATAATCCGTACCGAAGTAAGTAAGCGCTGTCCGCCCCATACCATATGGCGTTATATCGGTAAATCCCGATAATTCCACTGTATAAGGAGATTTCTCAAATGAGCCTATGAATGCAACCGGAGTCACGCCGGGAATATAACCCTCATGTCTCTCTATATCATTGACTATTCGAGTCATCAGTGATATGGCTGCCTGCTCCTGCAATGACTTTTTATAGTAAGTCTGATTTGCATAGACCACGTTTGACCATATAATGACAGACAAAAGAATCGACGTGGCATAGCTTATAAACCATCTCATACTGTGAGCAGAAATAACCGATGTATTGATTCTCGGACTGTTATTCACCTCCGCTGCATTATCATCGAACATTATTGCTAATATGTATGGACATATAAATGCAAATGTCATCAAATCGTGCTCCATTCCCTTGCTCATCAGACATACAAAGTTGCAGCATAACGGAAAAACCACAATTAAGAATATCATCAAAATGTTCCCACATATCCACTGCTGCCTTGATTCGCCGTCACTGCTACAGTTATATCGGTTTTTGCGGTTAACTCTATACAGATTGATTCCAAGTTTAATGAATATTGCTGCATTTACGAACCTAATCAGCCATTCCCACAAGATGCTCATGTTGATATTTCTGAACGTCATAGTTGAAAAAGGCGTGGGATTAGTGAAAAACCTTAAAAAGTTTTTATAACAGGTAATAATGACTGAGACAAAAGATATATCTGAGTAGTCGCCAAGATGCGCCATACCGTTATATGTATCGGCAGTCCATATGCCCAAGATACGCTGAAGCATCTTCCAGCCTATCAAATAAAGAAAAGCCGAGGCAAACAGAACTAGGGCATTTTTAAACAGATTTCTGGCTGTGGAATGCCAATATTCCCCATCTGACAGCTTGCGAATTGCAAGCATTACAATGAGGGCGAGGGTGACGCATATATATGCCTGGTATGTGCCAAGACACAGAACGAGGCAGATTATGCCCACAGCGGTTTTGAGTACACCGCCCTTTTTCATGAGCCATACACCTAATACGCTCATAAATAATGCAAATGCATAAAAATCAGCACATTGCAGAAAAGCAGCATTTGTACTTATAAAAGCATGGCTACACACTACGATTCCCGCAAGTGCTGCCAGATGCGCCTCGGAATGTATATTAAACAAATCTGCCATAAAACACACTGTCAATATAAACCACGTTGTTTCCAGAATGCATATAAGCCATGGGGAGCATATTCCGCCTCTTAAAAGAATCAATACCGGATGCATTATCCTGCCAAGAGCTATCTGCCAGGCGCTGTCTTCTTGTACTACTTCCAATAGCGCATCGTGGGATAGGATGTTGTTAGCAAACCTGTATCCATGTGCAAAAAGACAGAAAAACAGCGTTGTAAGTACTGTAAATTGACTAATAATTTTTCTCATATGTTTCCCACGAACCAAATCACGCTCCCTGTGCGTGAACCCTTTCTCATCTTCAACAAATTTATGTTTCTTCATAGCCTATGATTTGCCGGATTACTCAGGCATCATTATCTTACCACAAACATACTCACAGTTCCATTCAAATTTATTGTAAAAAATAGTTGGCCATGACGGCAAGTTTTGTCATGACCAACTTAATTTTATACTATCAAATCACTGAATATACAAATTCGTATACCCCATCAAACTCTCATCAACCTCTCTTGCACACTCTCTGCCCTGGCGTATCGCCTTAACCACCAGTGACTGCCCTGTATGCATATCTCCTGTAACAAATACGTTATCCGCGCTTGTCTTAAAGGCTCCCGGAGCGGTCTTTACATTGGTTCTTCCGTCCAATTCAACCTTGAAGGCATCGGTCACATATTTCTGGCTTCCCAGAAAGCCTGCCGCAATCAGTACGATTTCCGCATCCAGTACCTTTTCGGAGCCGCTTACTTCTTTCATGTTCATACGGCCGGTGGCAGCGTCTTTTTCCCATGTGAGACTGACTATCTTTACACCTTTCAGGTTTCCGTCCTTGTCTTTTATAAACTCCTTAACCGTGGATTCATAGATACGCGGATCGTGACCGTAAACCGCGATCGCCTCCTGCTGGCCATAATCGGTCTTGCAGATTTTGGGCCACTCCGGCCACGGATTGTTCTGCGCTCTCTCATCAGGGGCTTTTGGCATCATTTCGATTTGTGTCACGGATTTGGCGCCGTGCCTGATTGCCGTGCCGACACAGTCATTTCCGGTATCGCCACCTCCTATGATGACTACATTTTTGTCCTTGGTATCCACGTATTGTTTATCCTTAAAATCAGAATCCAAAAGGCTCTTTGTGTTTCTGCTTAAGAAATCAACTGCAAAGTATATACCTTTAGCATCTCTTCCGGGTGCATCGATATCCCTTGGATTCGAAGAGCCGCATGCAAGCACCACGCGGTCAAAATCCTTTAACAGCTTCGCTGCCTTTACTCCTTTTCCAATATCGGCATTTGTTTCAAAAACAACGCCTTCTTCCTCCATTACCTTAATCTTACGCTCAATAATGTGCTTTTCAAGCTTCATATTCGGAATTCCATACATAAGAAGCCCGCCGATTCTGTCAGAACGCTCAAATACCGTTACCGAATGTCCTCTCTTATTCAATTGATCCGCTACCGCTAAGCCGGATGGGCCGCTTCCCACAACAGCCACGGTTTTGCCGGTTCTGGTCTTAGGCGGCTTGGCAGCGGCATAGCCTTTTTCATATGCATTCTCTATAATCGCGTATTCATTTTCCTTGGTAGACACCGGTTCTCCTGTCAGATTACATGTACAGGCTGCTTCGCACAATGCCGGACATACTCTCGATGTAAATTCCGGGAAATTATTAGTCTTGTGCAGACGGTTATATGCCTGCTCCCAATTCCCCGTATAAACCAAATCGTTCCATTCAGGCACCAGATTGTGCAAGGGACAGCCTGAAGTCATGCCGCAAAGCGTCATTCCCGACTGGCAGAAAGGCACTCCGCAATCCATGCAGCGCGCTCCCTGCAGCTGCTGTTCTTCCATGGAAAGGTGCTCATGAAATTCATTAAAATTTTTTATACGCTGTTTCGGACTCACATCAGTCGAAACTTTACGCTCATAATCCAAAAATCCGGTAGGTTTTCCCATATTCTCTACTTCCCTTCTATAATCTCGTTTATTTTCAACCTATTATTTCGCCATGTTTGCGTAAAATGCTTCAATCTGTGCCTGCTCAGCGCTCAGTCCTTTTTCCTCCATCTGAACGATAAGCTTTAGCATACGCTCATAGTCGTGCGGAATAATCTTCTTGAACTTAGGAAGATATTCGCCGAAATTATCCAGAATCTCCTTTCCTTTGACTGAATTAGTCAAAGCAACGTGTTCCTTAATCATTTCCTTAAGCTCAATAACATCATATTTGGAAGTAATTTCATAGGAAGAAACCATTTCCTTATTGACCTTGGTGTATAAATCATTGTCCTCGTCCAGAACATAAGCTATACCGCCGCTCATACCAGCCGCAAAGTTCTTTCCGGTCACGCCTAAGACTACGACGCGCCCGCCTGTCATATACTCGCAGCCATGGTCGCCTACGCCTTCTACGACAGCTATTGCTCCCGAATTACGGACACAGAATCGCTCTCCCGCCACTCCATTGATAAATGCCTTACCGGATGTAGCTCCGTAAAGCGCCACGTTACCGATGATAATATTCTCATCCTGCTTGAATTTAGAACCTTTGGGCGGATATACGATTAATTTTCCGCCGGAAAGCCCCTTACCAAAGTAGTCATTGGAATCACCGACAAGCTCCAAGGTCAATCCCTTAGGAATAAAGGCTCCGAAGCTCTGACCACCTGAACCGTTACACAAAATCCGATATGTATCCTCTTCCAGTTTATCTCCGAATTTTCTGGTGATTTCAGAGCCCAATATTGTTCCGAATGTACGGTCAGTATTGGAGACATCGACTTCCAGACTTCTCTTTGAGCCCGTCTCGATGGCTTTATTAAGCTGGCTTAACAGCACTTTTTCATCCAGAGTCTTTTCCAATTCAAAATCATAAACCTGCTTCGGGTCGAAAATCACTTTCTCCTTGCTTCCCACATAAGGATTCTCTAGAATCAGGCTCAAATCTATTTTCTTAAGCTTCTCAGGCAGATTATCCTTTACCTTAAGCAAATCGGTCCGTCCAACCAATTCATCCACAGTGCGCACGCCTAATGCTGCCATATATTCCCTCAACTCCTGTGCTATGAACTTCATGAAATTCTCAACATACTCCGGTTTTCCCTTAAACCTCTTTCTGAGCTCCGGATTCTGCGTCGCCACTCCGACAGGACAGGTATCCAGATTGCAAACTCTCATCATCACACAACCCATCGTAACAAGCGGTGCGGTTGCAAATCCGAATTCCTCTGCACCGAGAATTGCTGCAATAGCAACGTCTCTTCCGCTCATCAATTTGCCGTCCGTCTCAATACGCACCTTATTTCTTAACCCATTCTGAATCAGAGTCTGATGTGTCTCTGCAAGTCCAAGTTCCCATGGGAGGCCTGCATTATGAATGGAGCTGCGCGGTGCCGCTCCTGTACCGCCGTCATAACCGGACACCAGAACTACCTGTGCGCCTGCCTTTGCCACACCTGCTGCCACAGTGCCTACGCCTGCTTCTGAAACAAGCTTAACAGAGATTCTTGCCCTTGTATTGGCATTCTTCAAATCATATATAAGCTGCGCTAAATCCTCAATCGAGTATATGTCGTGATGAGGAGGCGGTGAAATCAGGCTTACGCCTGCCGTTGAATGCCTTGTCTTAGCTATCCACGGGTATACCTTTCCACCCGGAAGGTGTCCACCCTCACCCGGCTTAGCTCCCTGCGCCATCTTAATCTGTATTTCCTGCGCACTGTTCAGGTATTCGCTTGTTACTCCGAAACGTCCGCTAGCTACCTGCTTGATGGCGGAACATCTGTTAAGTCCATCTGCTCCGATGGTCAATCTGTCCTTATCCTCGCCGCCTTCTCCCGAATTGGATTTACCATGGAGTCTGTTCATAGCGATAGCCATTGTCTCATGTGCTTCTTTAGAAATCGAGCCATAAGACATCGCGCCTGTCTTAAACCTTGTGACAATAGTGTCAACGCTCTCAACTTCCTCTATTGGCACGGGTTTCTTCGCATAGTTGAAATCCATCAGTCCTCGAAGGGTCTTAATACTGTCTTCATTATTGACTGCTTTGGTATATTGCTTGAACATCTCATAGTCACCGCGTTTAGCAGATTCCTGAAGCAGATGAATGGTTTCAGGATTGTACAGATGTTCATCCGCACCGCTTCTCATCTGATGATGTCCCGGGCTGTCCAGTGCAAGGTCAGTAGCCAGACCAAGCGGGTCAAAAGCCATGGAATGCAAAGTATCTACTTCTTTTTCTATATCTTTTAATGTAATTCCGCCTACGCGGCATACCGTATTGGTAAAATATTTATTGATCACTTCCTTATCAATACCAATTGCTTCAAAAATCTTTGAGCCCTGATAAGACTGGATGGTAGAAATACCCATCTTGGAAGCAATTTTGACTATTCCATGCAGAATCGCATCATTATAATCGTTCACTGCCGCATAGTAATCCTTATCCAGCATATGATTATCAATCAGCTCACGTATGCTCTCCTGCGCCAGATACGGGTTAATCGCAGAAGCTCCGAAACCTAAGAGCGTCGCAAAATGATGCACCTCTCTTGGTTCTGCCGACTCCAACACGATTGCCACACTGGTTCTCTTCTTCGTATTGACCAAATGCTGCTGAAGCGCAGATACTGCCAACAGCGAAGGAATAGCCACACGATTTTCGTCCACTCCCCTGTCGGAAAGAATCAGTATATTGACCCCACTGCGGAAAGCCCTGTCCACTTCAACGAAAAGTCTGTCTATTGCCTTCTCAAGACTTGTGTTTTTGTAATAAGTAATCGGAACGACCTCCACCTTGAAACCTTCTGATTTCATATTTTTAATTTTTAACAAATCCGTATTGGTCAAAATCGGATTATGTACCCTTAACATATTGCAGTTTTCCGGCTTTTCTTCCAGCAAATTACCATCAGTACCCAGATAAACAGTGGTAGACGTAACTACTTCCTCACGAATCGCGTCAATCGGCGGATTCGTAACCTGTGCAAACAGCTGTTTAAAATAATGGAAAAGCGGATGATGCGCTTTGGAAAGCACCGGCAGCGGAGTATCAACACCCATTGCCGCAATCGCCTCCGAACCGTTCTTTGCCATAGGAAGTATACTGGTCTTCAACTCCTCATAGCTATAACCGAAAGCCTTCTGCATACGCTGCCTCTCTTCATAAGTAAGCTCAGGTACTCTCTGATTCGGAATCTTTAATTCTTTCAGGGCTACCATATTATTATCCAGCCATTCCCCATAAGGCTGTGCGGAAGCATAGGTCTCTTTCAGTTCGTCATCATCAATAACCCTGCCCTGCACCATATCTACCAAGAGCATTTTTCCCGGATGCAGTCTTTCCTTTATCACTATTTTAGAAGGCTCAATATCCAGAACGCCTACCTCAGAGGAAAGAATAAGTGTATCGTCATCCGTAATCATATATCTGGAAGGACGCAGACCGTTTCTGTCAAGCACCGCTCCCATTATGTCACCGTCAGAAAACAGAATAGATGCAGGACCATCCCATGGCTCCATCATCGTTGCATAATACTGATAAAAATCCTTCTTCGTCTGGCTCATGGTCTTGTTGTTCTCCCACGGCTCGGGAATAGTAATCATGACTGCCAGTGGCAGAGGCATACCACTCATTACAAGGAATTCCAGCGTGTTATCTAACATCGCCGAATCCGAACCCGATGCACTGATTGCCGGCAGAACCTTATGCAGCTGCCCTGCCAGATGCTCGGATTCCATCGTCTCCTCACGAGCCAGCATCTTATCCGCATTGCCGCGGATAGTATTAATCTCACCATTATGTACGATAAACCTGTTAGGGTGCGCGCGCTCCCAGCTTGGATTGGTATTCGTGGAAAAACGGGAATGCACTATGGCAATAGCCGATTCAAAGTCCTTATCCTGTAAATCCGAAAAGAAGGTACGAAGCTGTCCCACAAGGAACATACCTTTGTATACAATCGTCCTGCTGGACAAAGATACAACGTAGGTTACATCCGTTGACTGCTCGAATGTTCTCCTCAATATATACAGCTTTCTGTCAAAATCAAGTCCCTTGGCAATACCTGCCGGCTTTTTGATAAACGCCTGCATGATACATGGCATACATTCCACCGCCTTGTGCCCAAGTACCGACGGATTAGTCGGCACACTTCTCCACCCAAGGAATTGCAGCCCCTCCTTCTCTACAATAATCTCAAACATTTTCTTGGCCTGATTCCGCTGTAACTCATCCTGCGGGAAGAAAAATGCACCTATGCCATATTCTCTTTCTTCGCCAATCTGTATACCCAGCTCCTTTGTTACCTTAACCATGAATTTATGCGGAATCTGAGTCAGTATACCTACGCCGTCACCGGTCTTACCTTCCGCGTCCTTACCTGCCCTATGTTCCAGATTTTCAACAATCTTCAAGGCATTCTCAACAGTGGTACGGCTTTTCTGACCTTTGATATTGACACAGGCGCCAATACCGCAGTTATCATGCTCGAATTCCATTCTATGAAGCGGTGCCTCCGGAACAGCCATTTTTGCATCAAACATTCTTTTATCTCCTTCCGTTGTCTTAATCAATCAGTCAATGCGAAACTTTTTTCAAGACGTCCGTTGTAATTATGTAACTTCGTAATTCCTGTTTTCAAAAAAAATGAATCGCAAAGAAGCCATTAAGCGGCGCACCTTTGCGACTCAAAACTATAAATACTATACACCTGTTTGCACAGGTTGTAAATAACAAATATTTATGGAGTTGTCAGATAATTTGTCAATTCATGTATTACAACTTTTTTATCTGACTATTTCAGGCTATTGTATAGCTCCTCCATTGCCTCATCGCCATTGCATTCAATATCCGGTATTACCTGCTTATCTAGGCAGTTTCTATCAGCTCTGTAAAAGCGTTTCGTAGAAATCTGCATGAATAATTTAGAATTAGGTAATTGGAAAAATGCCACTTCCCCATATCCGTTAGGAGCGTTTCCAGGGGCTTCTCCTATTATGGTTCCTGCTTCATTATCCTTCACATACTCTGCAAATTCCATAGCAGAACTGAAGGTACCTGCCGAAGTCAGCAAATACACTTCACCATCGAAAAGCAGTTCATTATACTTGTCGTTTTGCTTAATTCCGCTACCTAAGTTAATATATATGAAGCCCAGTCTCCAGCCCATTGATACAATCTTATAGCTGTCGATATCCAGATACCTGAAAAACTCCGAGACAACCATATCACTGCCACCGCCATTATTCCTTATGTCAACCGCTACATTCTGAATATCCAAAGCCTTTACCTCTTCAAACATCTTACGTACACATTCTATGTATTCATTATTATAAGTACATTCATCAAGATAAAGTATTGCAAGGCTGTTCTCACTATCAATTGTATATCTCACAAAGCTTTCATCATTATTTTCTGAGTCACTAATATTATTAAACTCGGCATACTCATCCCAGATAAGATAATCTTCCAAAAAGCATATTTCAGTACGTACCTCTCCGCTTTCTGAAGCCAATGTATATTCTATTCCATTTTTCACGTCAAATCCCAGATAATCAAGACCTGCCACTGTAACTATGTCATCTGAAAGCCATTCATATTCCCATTGCTCAACTTCAAAGCTATAGTATGCGCTATTTTGAGCAAGAAGTTGCTCTATGGAGATACCGTTTATTCCGGTAATAGTGTATCCTTCACTTATCCATTGGCGGTAGTATTTCATAATACGCCTGTCATCATAATAACCTTGGATATATGTATGGCCGTCTCCAAGAATCGAAAAAATCGATTCTATTTTTCGACCAAGTTCATTAACGCTTATGCTGCCGCATTTCTCCAGCTCTTCTTTCACATTAGCATATTGCATACTTATATCATCAGGAATATCTCTGTATAAGGCAGGATGAAGCTTTTTCAGATACTTCATTGCATATTCAAGATCCTCTTTTGCCTCATCAGAGCTAATCTCATAGTCATACGGTCTGGAATGATAATCAGCATTTATGCGAAACATAATACTATTCCAATACGGAAGGCAGCAGCTCCCCAGCATGGATAATGCTGCAGCAATAACAGAACAAGTACACATCAACACTTTTAACGATTTTCCGGAATTACTTTTTAGTATAAACAGGATTGCAGTTGCAATTACCAGCAGAGTAAACACTATGCCCACATATTCAGGGATACTGAATAAAAATAAATTAATTGGAATTAGTGCGATAGCTACAATATCAAGCAGTATGCAAATTAGTAGGTATTTTTTTCTCATTATATTTTCTCCAAATTTCAGTCCTTATGTACTTAGGATCTTCTCAATATTGCCATAAGCAATCATTTCTGCCTCTACTTGCGTAAAGTCCATTTGGTTCAAAATATCAAAATACGAATCATAGATTTCTTCCGGCTGTAGGAAGCGATTGTCCGGATAGTCACTAGCGAAGATCAGCCGGTCAGCACCGAATTTGCGCATAATCGCATTTGTTTTCTTAATACCGTAAGTACGCACATAATCCGGTAAAATAGCGGAAATATCCATATAAGCATGGGTGGGCAACAACTGCTCCCACTGATAGGCTCCCATATGAGAAATGATTACAGTCAGTTTCGGATACTGTTCCAGCATCTTAACAATTCGCATTGCTGCACTGGGATCATCTGCGGAATTAGGATAGGAATGGATTGCCACAGGAATATTGCGTTCCTGTGCAAGTGCGAAGATTGATTGGTTGTATTCTGAGTCTAAAGCTACACCTGTATTGTTTGGGTGTAGTTTTATTCCGTCCAGAGAGTATTCGTCAATAGCATGGCAAATCGCCTCTGCTGACTCGGCAGAGGTATTCCGCGCATCAATATCTGCAAACGCATAAAACTTGCCAGAATACTGCTTTTTCATATCATAAAGATTATTATGCACAGCGGAGATTGTAAACTCCATAGACATGAGCATAGGGTCGTTAAATGGCATGATGACAGCCTTTTCAATATTTAATGCATCCATCATTGAATGGTATTTATGAATGTCAGCATAAACCCACACATCGTCAGAATCCGGGTTTGCTTCATGAACCGCATCCGGAAGGATGTGAATATGGGCATCTATCTTTTTGAGTGTTCTCCAATCGAACATGCGACACCTCCTTTTTCATGTGTCAGTATTGCCGGACAATTTCTCTTCACTGTTTAAAAATTCCTTTACTTTTGGATTGAGCAAAACAACCAATACAATAACTATTGACACAACCGCATTGATGATAATCAGCTTTCTGGCATCAATAAACTCACACAAAACGCCGCCCAGAAAGTTTCCAAATGGCGAAACAGCCATACATAATGTGGTTTTCGATGCCAAAACCTTACCCCTCTGGTCGGCTGGGGTCTTTACCATAATTGTAGAATTTAACAACGTATTAAATACAAACTGAAAACCAAATGCAACAAAAAAGAACGCCAAAATGAAAACAAATTGGTTAAAAAACGCTCCGGCTCCAATACTGGTAATAAAAACCAACAATGAAATAATATAAATGCGGTATTTCTTCTCCTGCTTTATATTTATGAAAGAGAGCACAACCATTCCAATAATAAGTCCAGCACTTTGAAACGCATTCAAAATACCGTATTTAGCCATTCCCAGATGTGTGCTGTATGTAAACCATGGAATAATCAATACTCTAATCATGCCAAATAGAAAATTAATAAAAAATGCTATTATAATCGTCCTTACTAATCCTTCGTACTGAAAAATAAACCTAATTCCGTCCTTGAAATCTTCCCAGAATGTAAAATTCAAGTTTTTGCGCTTCACTTTTGGTATTTCGATAAATACTTCGGTAGCTGCTGAAAATAAATAAGATACTGCATCAATCAGAAACATGACCGAAGCTCCAACAATGGTATACAAAGAACCCCCAGCAGACTGCCCCAATATATCCGCTCCCGTAGTCGCTATCTGATAAGATGAAGCCGCTTTGGTAATATTCTGCTCCGGAACAATATCAGGTAAAACTGATTCTATTGCCGGATTAAAAAAAGAAGAGCATATCCCCGACACAACCGCCACAAGCATAATCATCCATATTTCTAAAATCCCCCTGTTTGCTGCAAATGCTATAAATAATATACTTAATCCACGTATCACATCGCCAAAGATAATCAGTTTCTTTCTATCTGTCCTGTCTACAATCACGCCGGATATGGGACCACAGATAATCCTTGGTATCGTAACTAACGCCATTACCGTTCCCATAACAGCAGTCGAACCTGTCTTTTCCAATACAAAGAAATTCAGGGCGATTGTGTACAATGCATCGCCCAAAGCAGATACCATCTGCCCCTGCCATAATAGAAAGAAATTTCGTTTATTCTTGATTTTATCATTCATAAGCTGACTCCCTAGGCGAAATATATCTATTTAATCCGCCCAATACATTTCTATCTTTTCGTTGGCTTCATTCTCTTTCAAAGCGTACTGCTGAATAAGCTGCTCACATGCTGCCACCTTTGAAGCTCCAAGCATTTTAGCTCCTCTTATAAATTTTTCTATGCCAGCCGTTATTTCGGTTGCTATGCCCTCAGCTATACCCGCTTCATATCCTTCCAGTCTCATATCTTCAAACGCTTTACACATATCGTATCTCTCCTTCCCTTCTTCTATTGTTTTAAACTTCTCCGGTATCCTTATATTCGCTACTGCTTCAATCATATCCTTTGTTTCGCTGTCTATGCTGCTGTATGCTTCACGATTTTCTTCCATAACTTTTCTAAGCCTCTCCTTGTCATTTGAATATCTGACCGCCTCAAACACCTGCCTTAATCCGGTATGATATTCATTAAAAGTATCGTGTTCCTGACAGTCGTACAGATTCAGCTTGTAGTTTGTCACATACTCTTTTAGTTCGTCGTCAATATCCAGCATGTCATACAGACATCTTGCTCCGTTCCACTTATGTTCGTTCCCGAAATATACCACAAGCGTAATAATGGGCTTAAACTTCTCATCTTTCTTTATTCCGGACAGATATTCATCTTTTTCTTTTAAGTCACCTGAATCCGTATACAGACGTTTTTTCTGCTTCCACTGTTTGCGGTATCCATTGCTCTCCGAAAGCATATTTCGTAGTACCATCTGGTAATCAACATAATTCTGATTCTCTACCACAAGTATGTGTATCTTTCTGCCATGCCAGACACGCGCTTTATCCACAACCGTCCTGATGCTTCCCGCTCTCTGCTTCCTGTTTCCTTTCATATTTCCGGTGCTTACAATCTGTGAATCCTCCGGTTCCAACTCTTCCGGTTTTATAACCTGTTTTCCATTGAATAATGCTCCGTTTATCTGGTCTGCAAACCTTACATTATCGTCCAGATAATCAAACTGATAATCGTCTTTTCTCCCCATCAGTCTTCCTCCCTTATTTTATTTTTCATATTAGGGATTCAGATTCTATGACGTGAAAAAAGATTTTCCAGAATTTAAGACTCCCAGATATGTTTTATTAATCATAACATAATTGATGTGATTTTGTAAAGTACTAAAAGCATTTAAAGCAGTTTCATTCCTTAAGTAATAACTGAACTATCAATGACTTAAAGACTTAATATAGCATATTTCTGTTGTTCCTAATGCCGGCTGACTTTTATATGTCACATGGAAACCATTTGATTCATAAAATAACCGTGCCCTCATATTCTTTTCAAACACCCATAAAATCACTTGCGAATATCCTTGCGCTTCTATATCCTCAAGAATTTTTTTCATCATTTTACTTCCATAGCCTTTCCCCCAACGGTTCTGCAAACTATGAATGCATATGATTTCTGCGACATCAGTATCGTCAGTATTTCTCGCCTTATCCCAAAATGCTATGCAATGATCATCCTCATCAACTTGCATAATATAACCATTCCCCTTGTTATTCTCGAGTATTCTCTTATAAATTGCAGTCACATATTCTACATCAAGATATTTTTTCAAATTATCAGAAGACAAAATATCAGTATATGCCGCCCTCCAACTTTCAACTTGTATATATGCAAGCCGACTTTCATCTCCCATTCTAACTTTACGAATTTTATAGTTCAAATCTCATTCGTCCTTTCCTTTTCTAACCACCATATGGCATCTGTTCCATTGTTCGTCTTTATATGGAAAAGCATTTTTCGATATACTTTCCTCAACAAAACCTACTTTCTCATAACAATGTTTTGCAGCAGCATTTTCATCAAATACATTTAGTCGAACTAAATCTACGCCTGTTATATTGAAAGCATATTGTAAAGCCAATTGCAGCATTTCTTTACCACAGCCTTTTCCCCGCATTTGACTGTCAACTATAACAAATTTAAGAAATCCCGTATTATCTTCAACATTGACTGAATAGCAGAAGAAACCTATTATCTTTCCATCGCTTTCTGTTGCCACATATGCGCTGTCCGTCCAATCCATCGCACTTTTTTCTAATAAACTATGAAGATTTTCCTTTGTGATTGGATATGGAATAAGATTGGCGCACCACAAGGCATGTATTTTTTCATCATCAATCCATTTTGCTAAATACTCATAATCTTTGTTCTCTATGTATGGTCTTATTCTCATACTTTACTCCCTTTCAAGTTATCTTTGTTTAAGGCCTCCCGCCGCCAATCCCCAGCAAAATACGGCTCTCCCGCAGTGTCCTGGCAGAATCATAATCATATTCCACTGTCTGTATATTCACATCAGGATACCTCTCATGAAGTTTCTTCATAATGCCCCGTTCACACACATGACTGACAAGACAGCCAAAAGGGTGTACGATTAGAATATTCTCATACCCTTTTTCCGCCAAATCCGCCACTTCGGCAGCAATCAGCCAGCCGTCTCCCGTGTGGCATCCGCTGTGGATTATCGGTGCCGCCATTTCTTTCATTTTTTTAAAATCCGCATCCGGCAGAAACCTGTTTACCTCAGAAATACTTTGGTTAATATCATGCTGAATGCGGCACAGATAACGGATAACTGTTTCATAAGCCTTCTGCACCACCCGCCCTGCACCACTGAGTTTCTGATTTTCAAGTTCACTGTCTACCGTATAAATAGCATAGTTTACAAATCCGCCCATGCGGTACGCGCAATCCTGCTCCTGCAGAAACTGTTCCAAGTGTTCATTTCCGATAGGTGAAAACTTTATATAAATCTCTCCGGTAATCCCGACATGCCTGACATTTCTGTTTTCAACAGGAATCTTTGCAAAATCACTGACAATCTGACGGTACTTTTCCTTTCTCCTCTTTCCGAAGATATTTTTTCCAACCATTATATCCTCACATAATTTCCTGTTCCAACGCTCCCAGCATTCCTTTGCCTCCCCGCTCCTAACCTCATACGGTCTCACCTGCTGGTAAAGAGTCATAAGTAAATCGCCAAAACAAACTGCTGCAATAGCACAAAACAGCAGCTTGGGAGTAATCGTAAACCCTTCATGCTTATATTGTCCGAAAGCATTAAGAGAGATTACCGGAATCTGACCATATCCGGCCTTTTTCAGGCTTTCTATGATGATATTGTAAATATTGCCTGCACGGCATGCTCCTCCGGTCTGGGGCTCCATAAAGGCAATCTTATCCGGTTGAAACCATCCCGACCTAAGCGCTGCCAATACTTGTCCAATTATCAACACTGTCGGAAAACAATAATCACCGCTGATGTAAGGCAGAGAATATCTCAGCAAATCCTTTTCCTCAGGAAGTATCTCCAAATGATATCCGCAGGCAGCAAAAGCCGCCTGTAAAAGTCCATTGTGATAATGCAGCATATCCGGCAGCAATATGGTATGTGTATCTTTCATTGCCCTTGTAAACTCCGCTATACCCGCTTCCTTCACAGAACATCTCCTCCTTAAATTCCGATTCCTAAATCGTATGCCTCAAGAAGATTTCCTATGGCAGTAACTCCGTCAGGAACTTCTTTATGTGACCTATTCAACCATATAGCATTTATGCCTAATGCACTTGCACCCTTTACATCGCTGCTTAGAGAATCTCCAATATGAACTACTTCATTACCTTTTAGCCCTGCCGACTGAAGCGCCAACTGAAATAACTCTTTCCTGGGTTTATATGATTTAGCATCTTCACTTGTAAATACTCCGGCTGGCTTTAGTTCATGATATTCCAACGCACTTAATATATCGTCCGTATCAATATTGGAAACAATATAGATTGGTACATGACATGATTCAAAAAATTCTTTTGACTCATCGAAAATCGGTGGTTTTATCCAATATGCAAACATCATCTCACTTAACTCTACGGGATTTGCAGTTGATTTAAATTCGTTTAATGTTTTTTCCAAAGATTTGTATTCTAACTCTCTCTGCGTCTCAAATGCTTCCCCATAAGCGTTCATATACATTGTTTGAAATTCATTCCACCAAAAAGCCCCTATTTTATTTCCATCATCAACATGGCCTGTATCCATTATAATTTTTGTTATTTTTCTAATGACTTCCCCATCTTCATGTACTACTGTGCCGTAAAAATCTAAAAAAACAGCCTTTACCATTTGTAAATCCTCCGTTCATCCTTACTCATCCTGCTTAATAATATGCGTCATTACAAACTGTATCATCGGACCGATTACCACCACACAGATAAGGGTACCGATACCTATTACGCCGCCACAGACAAATCCCAACAGCAAGTACAGAGCATCCACACATGTTCTGACCATCCCATAAGGCTTATTAATCTTTTTCACTATGGCAAGATAGAGCGCATCATTCGGGGCAACCCCCAGCCTCGCAGATTTTAATATGGAAAAACCAAAGGACACCACCACGCATGCCGACACAAATTCCAAAGCCATCACAGGAACGGAAGGGTTTGAAGGCAGAACTTTTCCCAAAAGCAGTGTCATACCGTTTAATATAAGACCTGCAAACGCAACAGACAACACCATACCTATCCGAAGCTGTGAACGGTCAAGCCAGAATACAATCCCCAAAAGCACAAGCGTCAGAAGACAATTCCCTGCTCCAACACTGATATGCAGTACCTTGGAAAGCCCCTGCATAAATACAGTAAAAGAGTCAGAACCCAGACCCACCGCAAGAAACGTAGCAACCGCAAGCTGTATCATCGCAAGCCCTACAAAAAATTTAACCAGTCTCACTGCCATAATATATCCCTTCCATATTAGAACTCTGCCTCATATTCCATTGATTTCATTTTGCAGCTACCGTCAAGTTTTTGAAACTCTCCATATCGCACAAACTTCAAGCCACACTTTTCCATAACTTTGCCCGATGCAATATTAGGCTCGGCATGGCTTGAGGCAAAACGTGTTGCTCCAAAATTCCTGCGCACATATTCCATCATGGCTTTAACAGCTTCTGTAGCATATCCGTTTCCCCAGCAATCATAGCGCAGATTATATCCAAATCCCCAATATCCACTTTTACTGTCAGGACCTATATCACCACTGCCTATGAGCTTTCCGTCCGAAAGCCGTTCAAAGCCAAAATTATATGTACTTGAATCTTTTTCAACAAATGCAAGCCATTCCCTAACCTGCCCGACGTTTGCATAAGTATTATAAACCATATACCGTGATACCCTTTCGTCACTGACCCATTCAAAAACTGCCTCTGCATCAGCAACCGTCAGGGGGCGAAGCAGAAGACGTTCTGTTTTTATTTTTATATTATGCATGGTATCCATTCCCTCCCCGTTTCACCCCGACAATAAGAATCTTACCTAATTTAATGAAGTCGAAGCTGCACTACTGCTTTTTACTAAGCTTCTTAACGCATATAACAATTACAACAGCAGTAGCAATAAGAAATTCCGAAAAAATCACTGACGGATTCCAGATTTCAAAATAATAATGTCCGATGAAATAAACCGCAAAAAATATGAGATATACTGCAACCGAATACATTACACACTCAAAGTTTCTTTGCTTTTTTTGTTCTCGAAGAAGCATCATCTGCTGTTGTTTTTCCAACATTTCAGTTTTTACTGATAAATCATCTATCTCTGATGATTTTAGTAGATAATCAGTCGTAACATTAAAAACTGTGCTTAATGCCACTATCTTTTCCAAATCCGGCGTAGCCTGCCCGCTTTCCCATTTTGAAACAGACTGCCTTGAAACATCAAGTTTCTCGGCAAGCTGCTCCTGCGTCATGTCGTTAGCCTTTCGTAACGTTAAAAGTTTTTCTGAAAAATCCATAATATTCTTTCCTCCTGTTTTTGATACCTGAACAATACCAAAAACCCCGGTTACATTCTATATAGCATCTTATACATTACAGCAACCGGTGGTAGAAATACATAATCAATTTATGGAATCCTGCATCTCCAAATCTGTACAACTACTTTTCATCTAATGCTGTGCCTAATTGGGCACTTCTGCTTTTACGGTTAAAGGAGTATCGCTTCACAGCCAAATCCCAGCCATGAATCAATACTCCTTTTTCCTAATGAAGTCTAGGCAGTAGTACGTGTTATTCTATTCTGCTCTGCTCATCGCCGTTTTGAAATCCTTCTGATCCGTAAAAATCTCATTCGTATACGGATTCTTCTTCTGTTTTTTCGCTCTTGCCAAAATAACCGCAAATACCGCAATATTTACTGCAATAGAAATCACCGAAATAATCCCCTGTGCAGTCGGGTTTGCTACTGTAGGCATTGCATCCCCCATAGCTGCTGCCACGCCGCCGGAACCATAGACCGAAGATACCGTAGTAAACCGGCTCGCATCCTGGAACAGCGGGAATACCTGTGCAAACATACACCATAGTGCAAGCGTATTCGCACGGTTCTGAATCCAGCCTCCCTTATTCCAGATTGCATTGGCAACGGTAGGTGCAAGCAGAAGTGCAAATCCGCAGTACCATGAATGCGTAGGCAGATTCAGATAAGTATACTGGAAGTTCCAGATATCATATGCCAGAATAAAGCACCATGTCATATCCGGCCAAAGCATATCTTTCTTATCCTTTGAAGAATAAATTCCCCACCAGCCTGTCATACAGACAATATTGATCAGTCCTGCAATACCGTTTAAGATATTCCACCAGCCGCCATAAAGCCAGACACCTTCGGAAGACTTCCACCAGCCGCCCATGATACTGCCGCCTCTGACCACTGATTCAAAATCAGATACTACAGCGATTAATATATTAATGGCAACAATGACAAAAGGAAATACTTTAAAAGCATGGGATTTTCCTAATTTTCCCCAGTGATACTTAATGACCATAAATCCGATACATCCGGCTAATGCCGCATAGAGCTTGGCATAGTGGAACCAACTGTTCATATGTACATAAGTCTGGTTATTTAACGCCCATTCTGAGCCGCGTGCCGCACCCACATAAATTGAAATGAAATAAACCGTTAATACTGCCGGAATCCCGAAAAAGCAGATACTGCCTCCTACTTTTGTACGGCGGGCTATCTCGTTCATAATGATCAGGCCGACAAATACCATAACCCAGCCTAAGATTTGCCATCCGGTCCTTCCGTCATAAATTTGAAAAATCATTATCTCTCCCTCTCTTTCTCTTTCGCGCCTTTTACTTCGCACTCAATATACTTCTATTTCCTTAATATTAAATTCATTCCCCTGCAAAAGCCATGTATCCGGACTCTTGCAGTAGGGACAAATTTTTCCGTGTTCCACAGTCGGGTATGTTTTTTCACACCCCTCACAGTACGTGATGGCCGGCAGCGTTTCCACAATCAGCTCCGCCTCGGAAAACAACTCCCGCTTTTTTATCGCCCATTTCCAACAGTTCTGCAAATATGATTCAATTACCGTAGATACTTCACCAAGTTCCAATACGACTTTGGATATACCTTCCGCCTCATTTTCCGAAGCTACTTTTTCCAATGTGTCCATGATATGGAATACTACGCCGAGTTCGTGCATAATCAACCTCAATCCTTTTTCTTTGCAAATTTGACCTTAATGGACTGTTTGACCATATTTGGAAGAACATATTTTAACTTATCCTCCGATTTTACCATTTCGGAGCAGCCCGGCAGTTCTCTGTGGAGTGAAATAGCATCAAATACGCATTTGGTCGTACAAACGCCGCATCCGATACATTTATTCGGATCGACTACAGATGCCCCACAGGAAAGACAACGCGAAGTTTCCGCCCTGACCTGTTCTTCCGTTAAAGTATGGGACAGGTCACGGAATGAACGAAGCTGCGCTTCTTCAGCCTTCTCCGGTCTTTGTCTGTCCGTATTATCGTAGTTTGCGATGAAGATATCTTCTTTATCAAGCTCTATGAAATCTCTTCTGTTTCTTCCTATAGTCAGCGTACAATGCTCATGCACGAATCTGTGCAGTGAAATAGCGCCTTCCCGTCCTGCCGCAATCGCATCTATGGCAAACTTCGGCCCGGTGTAAACATCGCCGCCCACAAAAATATCCGGCTCAGCTGTCTGGTATGTCAGCTTATTGGCAATCGCGCCGCCATTCGGACGAAGTTCAACCTTCGTTCCTTTCAAAAGATCGCCCCAATTGATTCCCTGACCGACACTGAAAATAACATTTGCACAGGAAACCGTCATGGTATCGTTTTCGTCATAAAGCGGTGCAAACCTGTGATTCTCATCATATACACGAGTGCACTTCTTAAATATAACACCTGTTACTTTTCCATTTTCCGTCAGGATTTCTTTCGGACCCCAACCATTATTAATGGAAATCTTCTCTTCCGACGCTTCCAGGATTTCTTCTCTGCTTGCCGGCATTTCATCTTTGCTCTCTAAGCAGAACATCGAAACCTTGCCCTGTCCGCAGCGACCCGCGGTTCTTGCAGCATCAATAGCAACGTTACCACCGCCGATCACGACTACATCTCCACCCAGTGCAAACGCTTCCTTGCTTCCGGCCTCCCGTAAAAACTCTACTGCCGTATAAGCGCCTTCCGCATCCTCGCCGGGAATACCGGGTTTCCTGCCGCTCTGGCAGCCGATTGCGATATAGAATCCTTTGTATCCTTCCTTACGAAGCTGTTCAATGGTGATATCTTTTCCGACTTCAACGCCATATTTGATTTCAACGCCCATGGCAGTTATCACATCTACCTCGGCTTGAATCAAATCTTTTTCCAATTTATACGAAGGTACGCCATAAGTCAGCATACCGCCCGGTTTTTCATTCCTTTCAAAAATCGTCGGCTTATAGCCTTTATCCGCCAAATAATAAGCACAGGAAAGACCTGCCGGTCCGGCTCCGATAATTGCTATTTTTTCATCAAAATGTCCTTTTAATGAAGGAACCGTAGGTTTCGGAATGTAGCGTGTCTCAGCATTCAAATCCTGTTCCGCCACAAAACGCTTAACTGCATCAATTGCAACTGCCTCATCTATTGTAGCACGCGTACATGCATCCTCACACCGTCTGTTACAGATTCTTCCGCAAATAGCAGGCAGCGGATTGTCCTTTTTAATAAGCGCCAACGCATCCTGATAACGTCCTTCTTTAGCAAGCTGCAGGTAACCTTGTATGGCAATATGTGCAGGACAGGCTGTTTTACAAGGCGCCGTACCGGTATCATAACAGTTGATCCTGTTGACATCCCGGTAATTGTGCGTCCACATATGCTCTCCCCACTTCTGCTCCTGCGGAAGAGGCATCTTCGGATAAGTCACCTCGCTGCCATCCTTTTTACAAAGTTTCTGTCCCAATTTCACCGCACCGGCAGGACAAGCTTCCACACATTTGCCGCAGGCTACGCATTTTGATTTATCCACTTTGGCTCTGTACGCGGAACGTGACATATTCGGCGTATTGAAAAGCTGCGAAGTACGAAGGGCATAACATACATTCACATTACAGTTACAGATGGCAAAAATCTTGTTAGCACCATCAATATTGGTGATCTGATGTACAAACCCGTTATCTTCCGCCTGTTTAAAAATAGCCAGCGCTTCTTCTCTTGTGATATAGTGTCCGTCTTTCTGTGTTTCTACTACATAATCCGCCATATCGCCTACCGCAACGCACCAACCTTCCGGATCGTCTCCGCATCCCTCATCATGCGTCAGTCTGGAACGACGACAGGAACAGGGGCTTGCCGCGTATTTTCCTTCGTATTTGGTCAGCCAGTAGGATATATGCTCCAAATCAATGGACTCGCTTTCCATTTCAATCGCTTTTTCTACCGGAATGACATGCATACCGATTCCGTTTCCGCCTTCTCCGACAAACGGTGTAACATGCTCTAAGGGCAGTCTTGACATATGTTCAAAAAACAGACCAACCTCCGGTTTCTCGGCTATAATAGAACTGTTCATATTGAAAAATTCCGCTGAACCGGGCACGAACATAGGCAGTACGTACTGCTTTTCATGTGCAGGATTTTCCCAATTGTATTCCAATAAGCCCTTTCTGGACATCTCCTTCAGCTTCGGCTCCAGTTCTTTTTCCGGAATGCCGGTTATTTTCACCATTTCCGGCAGGGTTTTCGGTTTTCTTACCCCCATCTTTAAAGCAATCTCTGCTTCCTCATCGGTAACTACCGCGGCTAATCCCCAATATTCCGGATCATCCTGTGTGATCTTTTTTATCCCCAGCTTCTGCGGAATCCTGTCGGTTATCATCTTACCGAGTTTTACAATACTCTCCCTGACAGGTTCATTGTGGTCCGACTTATGTTCGGGATAAACATAATCAGGATATAGTTCTTTGTCTAACGTTTTTCCCATATTTTCCTCCCTCTGTTTGTATATTCTATTTATATTATGCTTCTTTCCAGTTTACTACTTCATCTGACAGCCATTTCGTCCACTCTTCTATTCCTTCTCCGGTCTTAGCACAGATTGGAATGATCTTTGCCTTGGGATTGCGCATGTGTATATATTCCCTGCACTTATCCATATCAAAGTCAAAGTATGGCATGACATCGATTTTATTTATAAGCACCACATCGCAGATAGAAAACATCAGCGGGTACTTTAACGGCTTGTCGTCTCCTTCCGGTACGGATAGGATCATGGCATTTTTAGAAGCTCCCGTATCAAATTCCGCCGGACAGACCAGATTTCCTACGTTTTCCAGAATAGCCAGTTCCACGTCTTTCGTGTCTAATCCTTCAAGTCCCTGTCTGGTCATCTCTGCATCCAAATGACACATTCCGCCCGTATGAAGTTGGATAACCTTTGCTCCCGAGAGGGCAATTGTCTTAGCATCCACATCCGAGTCAATATCCGCTTCCATAACGCCGATCTTTATTTTCCCCTTCAGTGCATCAATGGTACGCATCAGCGTAGTTGTCTTGCCGGAACCGGGGGAAGACATCAGATTCAGTAAAAACACGCCTTTTTCTTTAAGTTCCTGACGCAGCTTATCCGCCTGCATATCATTGTCTGCAAAAACACTCTGCTTGATTTCTAAAACTCTCACTTCTTTCATGGCATTCTCCTGTCAAATCAACATTTTTTGCGGTTTTATACTCTCTTAAATCATTGTAACATGACCGCGTAAATTGTCAATTCCCTATAGCTTTTCAATACACTGGCTTTATCTGATCATTAATGGTACAATATTCATAAAAAATGAGGCATTTGGCTGGAGGTGAATTCATTTTATGAAATATATCCGAGATAACTACTCAGTACAGTTGATATAAACTGTTAGCAGATTGTGCTGAGGATAAGATAAACTTGCTGACAGTCACAACTGTACTGATTCTATGGGAATATTAACATTAGAAAAGGAGTACAGTTATGCGCTATATGAAAGAAATCTTAAAAAATAACAGAAATTGGGTTATTGTATATCTGGTAATAGGATTATTCAATGCATTTATGTCAAATTATAAAGCTGACTGTTTTCAAAAGATTGTAGATGGATTGACGGATAGGACAATAATGATTTACGGAATTCTGTTTTATGGTGTTGTTCTTATTGTAAATTATGTAATGAACTATTTGGATGAGTACCCGTCAGCCAGACTTGAAAATGAGATTTATCTGGATTTCAAATTACTGGCATTACAGAAAATAGGCAGAATGGACTATTCTGAATACCAAAAGCTGGGAACTGGAAAATTAGTGCAGCAGATTGAAAATGGCGCTAATGCAGGAAAAGGCGTTCTTTATGACTTTTGGTTCTGTGTTGTCAGAAGTTTGGTTCCGACAATCCTGTTCAGTTTATATTTTATTTGGAAAATAGACAGAAATATAACTTATTTTCTCATGACAGGATATATCATCGTATTTATAGTAACCAACATATTGCTTAAGGGATTATACCGGATAAAGGAAAAAATATTAACCAATGAAGAGGAACTAAACCATTTTCTTGTGCGCGGTTTTATGGAAATGCCTGTTTTTCGCATGAAAAATCAATTCTCAAATGAGGTAAAAAAAGCATCAATAGCCAAGCGAATCATAGTATCGTCAAAAGTAAAAATGACTATGATACATGAAGCATTTTTCACTATTTTTGCATTGTTAGTCGCCTGCATGGATATCGAGATTCTGGCCTATGCATGGAAAAACAGTCATTTGTCCGTTGGTTCTGTAGTAGCATTAATCACGTTAATTGATAATGCATATACCCCAATTGCAATATTTAATGTCATTTATGTTCAGTACAAGTTGAACAAAACAGCGTGGCTGCGATTTACGGAGCTGTTAGACTTAAAAGAGGATATGCAGCTTAAGGAAGGCATTACTTTTGATACACTCTTAAATAAAATTTGTGTTGAAAATTTGACATTTTGCTATGAAAAATTGTCGCCGGACAGTGTAATCTCCTATAAGAATGAAAAAAAATCCGGTGAAAAATTTTCTGACGAAAATAGAAAAGTACTTAACTCTGTCAGCCTGACTATTAGAAAGGGTGAAAAAATAGCGTTTGTCGGTGAATCAGGTTCCGGAAAATCGACATTGGTAAAAATATTAATCGGATTACTCAAGTACGATGAGGGCGATATCCTATTTGATGATAAACCGCTAAAAAGATTCTCATTGGAATCACTGTATGAAAAAGTATCTTATTTATCGCAGGATGCACCTGTATTTGATGGCACAATCAGAGAAAATCTGATATTTGATAAAGAAGTTGCGGATACGGATATTCATGAGAGCCTTAAAGCCACGCAGCTGCTGCCAATGATTTCGTCATTGGATAACGGAGTAGATACAAGAATCGGTGAAAAAGGAACCTGCTTATCCGGTGGAGAAAAGCAGCGGTTGGCATTAGCCAGACTGTGGTTTGATGATTCCGAGATAGTTGTTTTGGATGAAGCAACATCAGCATTGGATAATGTAACGGAAAGCATCGTCATGAAAAATGTCTTAGAACAGGTGCATAATGCCACAGTAATCGCCATTGCCCATAGCTTATCTTCAATCATCGGATTTGACCGAATCATAGTATTCAGAAACGGAAAAATCGTCGGTAATGGAACTTTTGAGGAATTACTGGTAAATAACAGCTATTTTATGGAATTGTACAGAAAAGAACAGGAGAAATAGATTTTTCCCTTGTTTTACCTTCATAGTCACAGAGGGTAAGACAGGGGAAAATTATTCGAATTAATTATTTTTCCGGGTATAAATCGTTCTTGTATATTTGATGTCCTCACCGCCGGTTTCTCCAACGGTCATATCGAAATCGCTTTTATCAAATTCGGGAAAGAATACATCTCCGTCTTCTATTTCCATATCAATTTCAGTGATATACATTTTATCCACCATAGGAATCGCTTCCTTAAACAGACCATATCCTCCGGACACATAAACATCAGCATCTCCTGCTGCTTCAATTGCTTCCTTCAGCGATTTTACCGTTAACAGGTTTTCTCCTGTGAAATTAGTGCTGCCTGAAACGACAATATTCATTCTGTTTGGAAGAGGATGCCCGATTTCTTCATAAGATTTCCGTCCCATAATAACGACATTACCGGTTGTCAATTCTCTGAACTGCTTCTGTTCTCCTTTGATCTTCCATGGAATCTGACCATTCTTCCCGATAACATTATTCTTAGAACGAGCGACAATTAATCCTATCATCTTTTTAGTTCAGTCCTTTCATAAAATACAATCCTTATCTTTCTAATCTGTTTATTAGTCAAGCCTGAGCTTATTTTACCATAATTATTTCTTTCATTTCAATACACTGGCTTTATCCTGATATAAATGTTACAATATTAAAAAAAGGAGGCTTTACTATGCAAGAAGTTTATGATTTTTTAAAAAGCTGTGGTACTTATTATCTGGCAACGGCAGAAGGCGATCAACCAAGAGTCCGTCCTTTCGGCACTATCGATTTGTTTGAGGAAAAGCTTTATATCCAGACAGGTAAATCCAAAGAAGTGTCTAAGCAGATCTCCAAAAATCCCAAGGTTGAAATATGTGCATTTTCAGACGGAAAATGGCTGCGTATCGCGTGCTCTCTTGTAAGAGATGACCGCATAGAGGCAAAAGAACATATGCTTGATTCCTATCCGAATTTAAAAGGAATGTATTCCGCTACGGATGATAATACGGAAGTTCTGTATATGAAAGATGCTGTCGCTACTTTCTCATCTTTTACGGAACCGCCTAAAACCGTTCAGTTTTGATGGAGTTTTTATGAAAATTGCGAGGAAATTTAAAAAATGGCATTATACTTTAGGCCTATTATTACTCTTAGTTTTCTATATTGCAGGCAATGCCGCAAGTATCTGCATTTATTCAACCAAAGATGAAACTCAAAATGCTGATACCGCAATAATTTTAGGTGCGGCTGCTACAGACGAAGGCGTATCCCCGGTATTCAGGGAACGAATAAATCACGGAATTTGGTTATATCAAAACGGCTACGTCCAAAAACTGATTATCACCGGCGGATATGGAGACGGAAACCTCTATTCGGATTCCTATATCGGAAAGCAATACGCCATCGAACAGGGAATTCCGGAGGAAGCCATATTACTTGAAGAAGCTTCTACCATTACAGAAGAAAATCTGGAAAACGCAATGGTAGTTATGAAAAATAACGGATATGATACTGCATTAATTGTCAGCGACCCATTGCACATGAAAAGAGCAATGCTGATGGCACAGGACAAAGGTCTTAAAGCATATACCTCCCCAACCCGCACTTCAATGTATAAAAGCATTTATGAAAAGACTAAATTTACGGCAAGAGAGGTATTCTTTTATATAGGATATAAATTTTCCTCGCTTTTCTCATTTTTTTATTGAAAAATGTACCTGCAGAAATTGTAGATTCCGCTGCTGATTGCAACATATCTCTTCCACCCATGGAAAATCCTGCAATCGCTGTGTTCTCCCTACCCTTCGGCTATTGAGTAGTTGTCCTTAATAAAAGGCATCAGAACCGACTCCAGATCATTGATGAAATCGTCATCGCTACCAGAACGCCTAGCGATATTCCATGTATACATTTAATTTTCATATTTTTTTCCTTCTTCTCTTATTTTATCTTGTGTGCCTAAAACCCTAAAACTCTTATATAGAAATCTAAGATACAAAAATGCTGCCACAAAATTTGCCAGCCCGCTCCAATCAGCAAGACTTGACCCCGGACAAAAAAACGATACAATCATATAAAATATACCAACCACCAGCTGCATCTTCCAGGCCATTATACCGAATTGGGCTATCCTGCCAGCATCAAGTTCTTCTAAGACTGACGCAATAGATGTGCACACAAAATACACCATCAGAAATATAACAACACAATGTACAATATCAGTAATTACGGCAACCCATGTATCAACCCCGTCCATCCGTAAATCATTAACACTCATACCTTTTATTGCACAGTGTATAACATATGTAATATCATCTATACCATCAGCTTGGACTATAAATCTTATCACAAGTGCTGCTATATCTACAAAGCATAACGCTGCTGCTTTTTTATAAACACCTATCTCTTCTCCCACGATACATAAGCCTGTCACACACATAATAGGAAACAAAATTTTCCCAAAGTAACAGGCAGGAACAACTATAATAAACCAACGACCTGCGCCTAAGAAAAGCCATGCAGCCCAGAACAGCATGAAAGGCAATACTTCACAAATTGTTTGTAGCAGCTTGCCTAAAAAAGCCAGTTTTAATCCAAATGACAAATTTTGATATTTTTCCAATCTGCATGTTCTCCGTAGTCCATATAATTAATGACATTATTATACACTATATAAGGCATAAAACCAATGTAAATGTTTCAACTATGATGCATAGATGATGCAAAAATGATGCAAAGCTGTTTTATAATGATTTCATATTTATACAAATTATTTCAATTGCCTATATGGACGGAAGGGAAAAGTATGTTAAAAATATGTCAGATAATACTTATTTGCTGTATTCCTATGTTGGTTGGGAAAACACTCACGGGGCAGGAACTTAACGCCTATATAACGGGCTACATGGAGTGGGATAATTATGTATATTATCAGAGACCTTCTGCCATAGAAAAAGAAATTACAGACAAGGAAACACTCTTAAAGGCACAAAAAGAACTGGGATTGCTACCGGGTAAATCTTTCAATATTCTTATAGAAAACGGCGATTTAGATGCAAGTGTCCTAATAGAAAAACTGGCCAGATGTTGGCAGCTGTACCGCAATGAAAACCAATATTCACTCAGTGTTACTTATACAGGGGATAAAGAAAAAGGAAAAGACGCAATGATTCCGTTTTTTTCTCTTATGGGAGACGAATGCGTTGCAAAGTTAGAAAAAGAATTGGCAAACAAAGATGGCTTCCCGGAATATATCCGTCTGGAAAGAGTAAACGAACTGGACATTTACACGGTTTGTGTTAAAATGCCTGGACAATACGAGAAAGAAAGAGAATATATTGTCGCTTTAAATGGTGTATGGGAGGGACAGAAAGTCTGCTGGCAATATGTAACATTTCCGTCAGCAGGAGGACATGATACTTTTGGCTCTCCGTTCAGTAGCTATTTTACCGCATCAATGGATATCAATTATGACTGTTGTTCAGATTTGTTTATCCACGAGGGTTATTCAAGCGGAAGCGGAGGAAGCTGGACAGTTTACAGAGGTATTATCTGGAAAGAAGAGAGCGGAGAATTTATATGGTATGATTCTTTTCCGGCATATGTATCTGATACAGAATTTACTAAACAAAGAATGATAAAAAACTATAGCATGGGTGTTTTTGAAGAACACATTTTAGAATATAAAGTAGTAGATGGTGAATATGTGGTGGCAAGGGAGCTGGCGTGGATAGACGATACACTTTCTTATTATGAAATGGGCGTTCTTGTTAAAGAATATGATACTACAGATATGAGCTTTGAGGATATATGCGCATTATACCCTGATTTAGATTACTGGCGGAGAGGTTAGATGAAAAAAATTTTTATTAGAGTTACATGTGTTATGTTATTGTTATTCTTATTTTGGCTGATTGCCGTAAAGGGACTTTTGGAGCAAACTCAGGAAAGAATATATTACGGAGAAACAAAGAAGTGGCAGAATTGGACAGACTATCTGTTTTCTGCCACACAGGAGCAGGATTATGCTTACGCCTTCGCATGGGTGGATGACTGGAAGGCAGACTTTATCTGGAAATTTTATGATGCAAGAGAGTCTCTCGTAGAGGATTTACTGGCAAAAAAAGAGAGTATGCTGCAAAAAGAAAAGAATGGCACAGTATGGTGTTTCGTGAAGTTACGTCTTAGTGAAGATATTCATGGAACAGATATCTATGAATATATGGAACAGAATTTATCAGAGGAAGGTGATGAATACAGCGCATATACATTTACTAAAGAAGAATGGGACGAAAATACTTGGGGGGATTCATACTATATTGAGCAGAACCGCATTGAATATTATCTTGAAGAAAACCCACCATACAGGATAAGATGTACAAAAAAAGAGGCCATTATTTGCGATGGATATTTGTACTTTTTAACATGCGAGAATATAACTGAAGAAAACAAATATACGCTAACTGAGCAGTTCGATGAGTTCAACAACCAACTTAATTCTAACTACGGAATGGCTTACTGCCTTGATGGAGATAGACTGTATTGGCTGGATCATACGGAGCGAGTAAGTAAATTTGAGAATCCTGACCGCACATTTATAGAGATAAGAGCCGATGATTTAGGCGGTGCATGGGGAGCATGGAACGGTTATTTTGGCATGCTGAAGGAAGCAGAATATCGGATTAGACTCTCTCCTGATCTGCCGGAAATGACTATTCACTTCCAGATTTCAGAGGATAAGGATGTATATGGTTATGAATTGAGTAACTTCAATTGGACGAATGAAGACACATATCGAATGGAAGTACGAATGGCAGAAGATTGCAGGCTGCTCCAAGAAGGAACCGTGAAGTTAAGCGTTTGGAATAAAGATATGATAAATTTTGAGGATTTGGATGGGGATGGATATCTGGACATGAAAATTGTTTATCCTGAATATGAGAGCAGCGATGATAGTCTGGCATTTTACGATGAGGTTTATTTACTGTGGAATCAGGAAACTGAAGAGTTTAAACATATAAAACAGGCAACATTACTGGCAATGCAGGAAGAAAATAACACACCACCGACCGAAGAAGAGACAGATATGGATCTGCAAACGATGCCGTATACGTTAACCTTTATTGTACAAAAAGGTGATTCTCTTTGGAAACTTGCGAAAAAATATTATCTCGACGGAAACCGGTGGCAGGAAATCTATGAGTGTAACCAAGAGGTGATTGGAGAAGACCCGTCGTTGATTTTGCCGGGAATGGAACTTGAAATCCCCTGATGCTACTATTAATCTACTTTATTAATTTCATCTTCTTCATCCGCCAAAGTAAAAATGCAGATATTAATATAAATATCAGACAAATATGCGGCGTTATTATTAAATCAGAAATGGCCTCATTGGATGTAATAATATAGACTGCCGTGTTTGCTGCCGCATGGAATAAATAAGCATGAAAAAATCTGCCATACCGCTCATAAGTATAAGCAATCAGAATCCCCATGAGAAACCCGTAAGTTCCTTGCACAATATTTCCATGATAAAGCCCAAAAAGCGATGCAGACAAAAAAACTGCTGCAGTAATTGAGTAGTTTCTCCTTATTCTATTATAAATGATGCCACGGAACACTACTTCTTCCGCAAGCGGCGAAATAATACCGTATAAAATAAGACCTGTGACAAGACTTACGCCATACTGATGCTCTGCAACACGGTTATAGGTTTCCGAACTTTCTGTCAAGTGCAGCCATATAAACAAAATATTAATTGCAACAGAGCTTGTGATAGCAAGTGTTATTGTAATTAGAGCAGATTTATATAATGGAATGTCTCTTATAACTTTTATATTTTTTAAATCTGTTGTATTTCCTGCATGTATATCTTGTTTCTGTCGTCCATCCAGTTCTCGCTTGAGATTCGAAAGAAGTGGCAGGATTCCTATTAACATAGATATATCGCCAAGAATTGCCCTAACTGTTGTTTCATGCCCGAAAATATACCTATCCAATTGCATGATTTCAATGACCAATATAGTCAATACAATATAAGATAGCAAATAGGTAATATAATAAATAACGAGTGGTATCAATATTTCCCCGATATTCCTAACTAAATCAGTATATTTATTATTTGATTTATTTTTTGTATCCATAAACAAAATCCCATACTGCTCAACCCACAAGCAGTTTCTCCAGTTCCTGCACGGTATCCACAATATAGTCTGCACCTGCCTGTTCCAATTCACCCGGAGCCGGGTAGCCATAAGAAACGCCTATAGAAGCAATTCCAAAGGCCTTGGCGGCATTAATGTCGAATTTCCTATCACCTATCATGACAAACGTGTCACAATCAGATTCTTCCACTGCATATAGTTTCAGCTGCCTCAACGCTTCTTCTACCACTTCCTCCTTTTTGTTACGTGTTCCGTCCATTTCACTGCCCACTACAACATCAAAATACTGCTCTATATTAAAGTATTGTAAAATACGTTTCACATATATCGTAGTTTTGCTCGATGCAATAGCCAGCAGCTTTCCTTCCCGTTTCAAATGAGCAAGCATCTCTTCCATGCCGGGATATATTTCATTTTCATATAAGCCTACGTCACTGAACCTCTCCCTGTAATATGCCACCGCCTCTGCTATCTTCTTCTCATCAAAACCATAAAACTCCTTAAAACTTTCCTGCAGCGGCGGTCCAATAAAAGGATCAAACTTATCCAAATCCGTCTCTTCAATTCCTAATTTATGCAAAGCATATTGTAAGCATCTTGCAATACCTAACTTCGGGTCTGTAAGAGTACCGTCCAAATCAAACAAAAGATATTGAAACTTTCCGGTTGCTGTCTTCATCTATGTACTTTCCCCTTTCGTGTTCATCTGCAAGCTTATTTCCCACTTTTTAGCAGGCAGTATCACTAATATTATATAGGCTTAAGCAACCATTAGTCCAGCATAATTTCTTTAACTGAAAGCTTTTCCATCTGTTTCGTATATGCAAACATAATCGTCTCATATAAAACCAGAAATGCCACCAAAGTAATCAGCATAACGGGTACATCAAAACTATAATCAGGCACACCTTCTACGTCCTTAAACACTATCGATACCATGATTTTTAATAATGCATATTGGTATATGGTTCCTAATACAAATCCTAAATACGCCCAAGGGCGATATCCGTTCAATACAGCCTTTTGACATTCCTTTGCACTGTAACCAAATACTTTCATCATAGTAATGGTTTTTCTGTTTGCTTTGATAACAGAGGTAGTAGCAATAAACAAAGTTACTACCGCAAGTACTATTCCGATTGATATCATCATAACTGCCATCATCCTGCTTGACAGTTCATCCATACTACTTGACATTTGCACCATTGCCGCGAAACAGAACACAGCGAATGTAATAAAAAATATAAGGGATTTTCTCTGTCTTACATTGCTTTTTTCAAGCTCGCGCAAAAAGGACATATCCGTATCCTTTTTGGCAGTCACAACTTTTCTGACGGATTGGTCTCTAATCAGCCATAATGCCGGCACTCTCAATTTTAAGAAACTGTATCCGACTGCCAGAAACGAAAAGAAAACCGTTGGAATTATAACCAGCGAAATACATAATTCAGGATGAAAAGATATCGCAATATCCGGTAAATATCCATCTTTATTATTCAATTCATACAATTTGGGCATCAATAAATGCGCTCCCAGATATCCAAGTCCGGTTCCTGCAAATACCGGCAGTCCAAACACCCAAAAGTTTTTCGCTACGGAAAATCCGGAATAGCCTAATGCTTTCATAATTCCAAGCTGTTTCTGATGCGTGTCAATATAATGTCCGATATAAAAACATATAAGTACAACTGTCGTCAACAGCAGACATCCTCCGCTCACCGCGCTGACTACCTTTGAGGTGCTGCACTGGGCAGCATAAAAT
>JAIDPH010000224.1 GCA_029062885.1 Lachnospiraceae bacterium | reverse complement strand
AAAAAATATCCTTGTAAGTTACAGGCAGATTTTTTAGTACATCCAAAACCACATTTTCCACATCTGTTTCTACATAGGACACTTGTGAATCTTCCATTAACTCATCTATCTGTAGTTCCTTCTGCATTTGCAGATGCTTTTTTCTGTAGATATCTATGGCGGCATTTTTTGTTATAGTAATTAAATATCTCTTTGTCGCCGCACTATCCGGGTCTCCAATTTTATTCATATGCGGAACAAGATTCATAAACGCATTCTGCACCGCATCTTCCGCCAAAAATCTGTCATGCAAAATATCCGTGGCAACTTTCTGCATCAGATACTTGTATTTTTCATATAAAATAACAAATTTTCTTTTTTCTTCAGGTGTGTCTATCATCATTAAAAATATCATTGGTTCCCCTTTTTATAACTATTCTTTTGTTTTTATCTTCATTATAGCAGACTGCTTTGCATTTGCCATCTCCCTTTTGCTGACTTTTAGTATGCCTTTCACATTATCATTTCTTTAAAATAAAATTTATATTCCCTCATCATTGTTGTGTACCTGCTAAAAATAGGCTATAATTGCACTAACAAATCAGGATTTGATGCTCTATAATCAACTCCACCGCTGGTTGATATCTCCCCATTCAACCAGCGGTATGTAGATTCTATCTTCAAAAACATTTAAACTGATAGCGAAAGGAGGTTATCGCATGGATCAAGTGAAAATCGGGAGATTTATTGCTGAACGCAGAAAGGAAGCAAACCTGACGCAAATGCAGTTGGCAGAAAAATTGAACATTACCAACAGAGCGGTATCGAAGTGGGAAACCGGCAAAGCAATGCCAGACACTTCTTTAATGCTTGATTTGTGTAATATTCTCAAAATCAGTGTAAATGATTTATTAAGTGGGGAGGTCGTTTCAATGGAAAATTACAACAAGCAATTAGAGCAAAACTTACTAGAAATGGTAAAACAAAAAGAAGACGCAGATAAAAGGCTGCTGTCTTTGGAGATTTTTATACTTGTGTTGGTAACTGTTATTTTGTTGGCTTTGATATTTGTTGCTTCCTTTGTGCCAATGGCAGATTGGTTACGAATTCTCCTTATTGTAATAGGTGTCATTCCCTTCGCAATAGGAATATCTTACGCAATAAGGATAGAGCAGATGGCAGGTTATTATGAATGTGCCAAGTGCGGGCACAGATATGTTCCCACATACAGTAGTGTTTTGTGGGCAGCGCACATCAATAGAACGAGACATATGCGTTGCCCTAAGTGCAACGAAAAATCTTGGCAAAAAAAGGTGTTAAGTAAGGAATAAAATAAATTCAGGTTTTGTTGTGGGATGAAAATTTTCCCTCATTCTGGTAATCTTTCAGGCGTCCATTCATAAGTTCCGCCATCTTTTTTGTCCTTTTCCATGCAACTGCGGTGACCAGAATAAATATAACCGCTATGACAATGACCATGCCCAGCACCATGGGTATATTGTCTATATAAAACCATTGAAACCAGAGTCCACACCCTAAAACCACAATATTACAGTAAATATAATGCAAGATACAATTGAAGATTGTGCTTTTGGGGCTGACCTCTTTATCCGAATAGACATATATGCCTAAGCTGGTTAAGAAAGAAATGGTCAGTATCTGCCACAGAATTTCTACCCCAAGGGAGGCATTGGGCCAAAATATAGTAATATATATAGCAGTTGCAAAAACCACACAAGTTGTGACAAACATAAAAACAAAAAGCAAATCCTTTAATTTTTTCACCTGACCGCCTCCTTACAAACCCAGCTTCTTTTTCAGTCCCGGAACATATTGTCTGGAAATCATAAGTTTTTCCCCATTTTTCATATGCACCTCAAAACGCCCGTTAAAGGCAGGACTTAAATTTTTTACTTTGGCAAGATTTACAATGCAGGATTTAGAAGCACGAAAAAAATCGGTTCCCTGAAATTTCTGTTCTAATTCATACAGCTTCTGCTTCACCTCATAAACTTCTTTTTCCAGATAAAGAAAGACCTTGTTGTCCACTGCCTCAAAATAATAAATTTCATCAGGTGAAATCTGAACATATTCTTTTCCCTTTAAAGCCACTATCTTTTCCTGTTCGGCTTTGATGGCATAAATCAATTTCAGCAGCCGCCCATCCATATGCCGACAGCGGATAATGATTTCATCCTCCTCATCATCCGCCCGTTCCATAATCGTAATTTTCATAAAGCCTCCAAGAGTTTCAATCTAACCCCGCAGTTTCCGTCCTTTACTAATCCACACGGATGCTATTATCGCTATTATAGCATATGCAAGCAGAAAAAGAATCTGATATTGCAGAGAAATTTCCCTGCCGTCCATAATAATGGACACACCCATCTGCTCGCGGAAAGTATCTCCCACAATCTCCGGCAGTCCAGCAAAAGTCTCATCAATAGCCGCCTGGGTACAGACCACCCGCATCATAGCCGCCCCATGCAGTACCGGAAGGCACTTCAATACTTTACAGACACCTTCCGGCAGCATAGTCATGGGAAGATAAATAGCTCCCACAAAACCCACAAGCGTTCCTATAATAGTAAGCAAGCTGCCCCATGCACTCTCGCTGTGGATAAAAAGCGCCATAAGATAAGCGAGGGAAGCATATACAAAAGTATTCAGCGCTATCATTCCAAATAATTTAAGGAAGTCCGAAACAGTAAGCAGCGGATGCCCGCATAGCCACATATAAACCTCACCTATAAAAAGAGTCAGCACACACATTCCAATACCGGCAATCCACGCTGAAAGGATATAACCAAGCGCTATTTTTACTCGTTTTACCGGTGTCATATAAAAGCTTGCCAGCCTGCTCCCTTCCTCATCCCGCACCATTGTGCTCATAACCGTCATGGTAATGGTAACTGCATTTACTATCAGGATTCCCGCCAAAGTCCACATTTGTACCAGATAGTCTGCGTTTTTCTCATCCAGCTTTGTATCCCGCATGCCACCATATTGCTCCAATGCCTCTACTATATTCTCACTGTTCATATTTCCCAAAAAAATAACCATAAGCGCCAATACAATCAGCATGGACAACACCGAAAAAAACACAGACACATGATCCCTGATATAAAGCAGTATATTTCTTTTTAATAAATAATAAGTTTCCATCAATTTGCCTCCAGCTTCTTTCCTGTTACATTCAAAAATACATCATCCATAGAACCCTGTACCATTTCAAATCCGTCAATCATTCCCTCTACAGCAGATAGTATAGGAAGCGCTGCAAGACTCTCCAATACGGTTACTACAAAATAATTTTCTTTTTTTTCGTATTTATACCCCATCCCTTTTAGCTGTTCCTCTACTTTTGCAGATACAGGATACAACCTGAGTTTATCTTTTGCATAATTTTCCTTTAATGAAAACGGAGTCCCATATTCTTTTAAATGTCCGGCATCCATAATCGCGATATGAGAGGCTTTCGCTGCCTCCTCCATATAATGGGTGGTCAAAAAAATGGTCATGCTCCTTTCCCTGCGTAATTTCTCCAGACATTCCCAGACGCTTTTCCTTGTGGCCGGGTCAAGCCCGGTAGTAGGCTCGTCCAAAAACATAATCTCAGGTGTATTAACTAATGCTCTGGCAATTTCACACCGTCTTTTTTGTCCTCCCGAAAGCTTCCCAAACCTTCTGTTGTATACTTCCTCTAAATCCAATATGTCGCATATTTTCTCAATATTTTCCTTCAGCTTTTTGTGATTCTTCTCATAGAGCACACCCCGGATAAACAGATTTTCCTTCACTGTCAGCTTATCATCCAGACAGTTATTCTGATAGACAACTCCTATGCGT
>JAIDPH010000223.1 GCA_029062885.1 Lachnospiraceae bacterium | reverse complement strand
ATACTAAAGAAATAGATGATTTCTGTAAAAAATATATCTATAAGGCGACTGTAGATGCTATGGCTGAAGAAGGAAGAATGTTTAAAGGCGTTATCTTCTTCGGACTGATGCTGACACCCAAAGGACCGAGAGTGCTGGAATATAATGCGCGTTTTGGAGATCCGGAAGCTCAGGTAGTGCTGCCACGTATGAAAAATGATATAATTGATGTTGTGGAAGCATGCATCGACGGTACACTTGATAAAATTGACCTACAGTTTGAAGATAATGCAGCAGTCTGTGTGATTCTTGCATCGGGAGGTTATCCGATTTCCTATGAAAAGGGATTCCCAATCGATGGACTTGAGAAGTTTAACGATAAGGAAGGTTATTATTGTTTTCATGCAGGCACCAAGCTCACTGAGAAAGGCATTGTGACAAACGGCGGAAGGGTGCTTGGAATAACAGCAACCGGAGATACTTTGATGGAAGCAAGAGCAAATGCTTATCAGGCAGCAGGATGGGTTGATTTTGAAAACAAATATATGCGAAATGATATCGGAAAGGCGATAGATGAAGTAGAATAAATGAACTTAGTCAAAACAAACAGTTTATTATAGAGCTAATATATAGGGAGGGTATATATGAGCGGCATAAAGGATTTTGTAGATTTAGACGTATACAACCGTCCGGTAGAATGCCCAAAATGCGGCGGAGTTATGGTATTTAAGGGCTGCGGCGAGTATAGGTGTGAAAAGTGTAAGTATGTGGATTATGATGATTACGGGAAGGTACGCAATTATGTTGAGGGGCACAGTGGTGTTACCATGGCGCAGGCTGCGGATGCGACGGGTGTGAAACAAAAAACGATTCGTACTATGCTTAAAGAATCCCGTCTGGAGGTCGCAGATGGCTCTAATGTATACTTGAAATGTGAAATGTGCGGTGCAAGCATCCGTTCAGGAAGGGTGTGCTCAAAATGTGAGGTTTCATATAACAAGATGGTTGAGGACAGAGCACGTAAGAAACATGAAAAGATGATGTCAGGCTTTGGTATGGGACGTAACAATGCTGACGACGGAGCAAAGCGCTTTAAGCGTGAACAATAACAGAGAACTTGAAAAAGCATAAAGCAACAAAAGAAAGAGTTGAGGTATCGAGATGAAAAGAATTGAAAAATGCAGCAGTATTAAAGTTATGAAGTTAGCAATGATAATGATTTGTGCTTTTCTGCTTTTTATTGGGCAGAAAACCATCAGTATGGCTGACTCGACGGGAACAGTAAAACAAAACGCCAAAGTGAGACAGTCGGCTGATGTAAATAGTGCGGAGGTCGGCGGTTTATCACAGGGAACAACGGTAACCATCACAAATGAGGTTAATGATGCGTCAGGAACATTGTGGTACCAGATCAGTTCGGGCGGTACGCAGGGATATGTACGTTCTGACCTTATAGACAAGACCGATTCGACAGATGCCGCAGCGGCGCAGCCAACGCAGACAGTAAGTCCTACTGCGTCAGGAGCCGAAGAGCAGCCGGAAACGGCATTGGATCTCCAATATGCTACGGTCAAGGCAACTAGAGCCAACATCAGAAGTAAAGCTTCAAAAAGCGCCGGAACTGTAGACTCCATGCCACAGAATACAACGCTTATAATAAGCGGGCAGACAAACGGCAGCGACGGTGTGTGGTATTACGTTACATTTACGGGAACAAGCGGCTCAGAAAAGAGTGGATATATACGTAACGACCTCATAACTTTGGGCGATATGGTGCCGGTAGAAGAACCGCAGGTGGAAGACCCTGAAACTCCGGCAGAAGAACCACAGGTGGAAGCACCGGTGGTAAATCAGGACTATGAAGTGGTTTATGAAGACCCTAATGGTGAAGGGTATGCATGGTGGCTTCATGATTATACGGGCGTACAGGCTACGAGAGTAAAAGTTGAAGAAATACTTCAGGCGGTGGATGCGCAGAAGATTAATGGGCAAATAGATGCAAAAACAATTTCCAAACAGCGTATAGCTATCGTCATTCTGGTTGCGTTAGTTGTTATACTCGCAGTAGTGCTGACTTTTATGTTCTTCAAACTGAGGGATGCCTATATCGGAGAAGAAGAGGATGAAAGCGATAATTGGAAGGCTGAAAGACGTATTAGAGAGAACAGAGAAAACAGAGAAAACAGGGATAGTAGAGAAAGCAGAGAGGGCAAGAGTACCAGAAGCAGTAGCAGCGGAAGCAGCAGAAGCAATGCTTCAAGAGAGGAAGAGCCTGTAAGAAGAAGGAGCGCGTCATCTGACTCTCAGCAGCCTCCTGTACGGAAAAAACCTGTAGATCCGGAGAGGAAAGCTCCTGCAAAAGAAGTCACCTATGAAGATGATGGGACACAGAGGCCCAAACCGGCTCCGAAGAAAAAAGCAAAGAATTTCCTGGCAGATGATGATGACTTTGAATTTGAGTTTCTGAATATGAAGGACAAGGATAAGGGAGAAGATTAAAGTAAGATTGCAGAAATGGAGGACTTATGATAGTTGAAATAGAAATAGATTTTAACAGTGATGAGGCTTTGTATCTGCAGTTGAAAAATCAGATTGTAATGGGGATTGCAGCTTCGAGATTCAGAGAGGGAGATACACTTCCATCAGTAAGGCAGCTTGCAGATAGGATTGGTATTAACATGCACACTGTCAATAAGGCATATTCCATATTGAAACAGGAAGGCTTTGTGAAGGTTGACAGGAGAAAAGGTGCGGTGATTGCGATTGATATCAATAAAATGCATGCATTAGAAGAGATGAGAAGAGCAATGCAGGTTATTCTTGCAAGAGCATATTGTAAGAATATTTCCAGAGAAGAAGTGCATGCTCTTATAGATGAAATATATGAGGATTATGGAGGAGTATGATCATGCAGCCACAATTTACTGATAAGGCTAGGACAGCGCTCAATCTGGCTGAACGTGCAGCCAGGAATTTCAAACAGAGTTATGTAGGAACAGAGCATATCCTTTTAGGCCTGCTCAGGGAGAATACCGGAGTTGCCGCTACAGTGCTGGAAAACAGCGGTGTAGAGGAATATCAGATAAAAGAAATGATAAAAGATTTGCTCGCACCGGAGAGTACGGTCATGCTGGCGGAAAGGGATGGATACTCTCCAAGAGCTGAGAGGGTGCTTGAGGAGGCACACAGGCAGGCTGAACGTTTTCACAGTGAAAAGACTGGAACAGAGCATATTTTGCTCGCTTTATTAAAGGAAGGCGATAATGTAGCAGTCAGACTGCTCAGTACAATGGGAATTTCCATTCAGAAGCTGTATGTGGAAGTCCTGACAGCTATGGGAGCTGATAAATCCCTGTATAAAGAAGATTTGGGAAAGAAGCAGAATAAAAAGAAATCTTCTGCTTCGACATTGGAGCAGTACAGCAGGGATTTGACAGCACTTGCAAAAGAGGGAAAACTCGACCCGGTTATAGGAAGAGAAGATGAAATCAGGCGGGTAGTTCAGATTTTAAGCAGAAGAACTAAAAACAATCCGTGTCTGGTCGGCGAACCGGGAGTCGGAAAGACCGCAGTAGTAGAAGGGCTGGCAATGAAAATCATTACGGGGGACGTGCCATTTACAGTACAGGATAAGCGGGTAATGACGCTTGATTTGTCAGGCATGGTAGCAGGCAGCAAATACCGTGGTGAATTTGAAGAGAGAATTAAAAAGGTAATCAAGGAAGTCATTGAGGATGGTAATATCATTCTTTTTCTGGATGAGATGCATACTATCATCGGGGCTGGCGGCGCAGAGGGGGCTATTGACGCATCTAATATACTTAAGCCTTCGTTGGCCAGAGGCGAGATTCAATTAATTGGAGCTACGACTATTGCAGAGTACCGTAAGTATGTAGAGCGGGATGCGGCGTTGGAGAGAAGATTCCAGCCGGTGACTATAGAAGAGCCCACTATAGAAGAAGCTGAAAATATACTACAGGGTATTGCTTATAAATATGAGGATCATCATAAGGTTACAATTACTGAAGAGGCAGTAAAGGCTGCAGTTGCTTTATCATCAAGATATATCAACGACAGGAATCTGCCTGATAAGGCAATCGACCTGATTGATGAAGCAGCGGCAGCGGCGAGGCTTAAAGCGGCAAAACAGCCGGATAAGTTAAAAGAGCTGTCTGAAGAAATTCAAAAAGTTGATTTACAAATAGAACGTTCCATCAGAATTGAGGCTTTTACACAGGCGGGTGAACTTAGGAAGAAACAGGAAGCACTGATTAAGAAATATGAGCGCATGGTGAAAAAGCTTGAAAAGGATGATGAGAAGAGACATTTAAGTGTTGGAGAGAATGAAATCGCGGAAGTAGTTGCTCTCTGGACGAAGATTCCGGTGAAGAAGCTTGCTGAGAAAGAGAGTGAAAGACTCTTAAAGCTTGAGTCAACTCTTCATAAACGCGTCATAGGACAAGAGGAAGCGGTTACTGCAGTTGCTAAGGCTATGCGCAGAGGTCGTGTTGGTTTACAGGACCCGAACAGACCGATTGGCTCATTTCTATTCTTGGGACCTACCGGCGTAGGTAAGACTGAACTTAGCAAAGCTCTTGCAGAAGCGATGTTTGGCTCGGAAAATGCTCTGATACGTGTCGATATGTCCGAATATATGGAAGGACATTCCGTATCTAAGATGATTGGTTCTCCTCCGGGATATGTAGGCTTTGAAGAGGGAGGGCAGTTAAGTGAGAAAATAAGAAGGAATCCTTACTCAGTCGTTCTTTTTGATGAAATAGAAAAGGCTCATCCTGATGTATTTAATATACTGCTGCAGGTACTTGATGATGGACATATTACTGATTCTAAGGGGCGTAAGGTAAGCTTTAAGAACACAATTCTTATTATGACTTCCAATGCAGGGGCGCAGAAAATTGTGGAGCCGAAAAACTTGGGATTTACGTCTGGTAGCAGTGAAAAGCAGGATTATGAGAAGATGAAGTCCGGTGTTATGGAGGAAGTAAAAAGAATTTTCAAGCCGGAGTTTATCAATAGAATTGATGAAATTATTGTATTCCATGCGTTAAATAAGGATAATATGAAGCAGATAGTGTCGCTTTTATCAAAGAACCTTGTGAAAAGATGCGCTACACAGATGAATATTGATTTGACTATTACACCGGCGCTCAGGGAGTATATAGTGGAGAGATATATAGATGCCAAGATGGGAGCAAGGCCGATGAAGCGTGCTATTCAGACTGAAATAGAAGACTCGCTTGCGGAAGAGATTCTCTCAGGCAATGTGAAGAGCGGTGATAAAGTATCTGCTTCCATAAAGGGTAAAAAGGTTGTATATGCTGTAAAACAATGAAAATAGAGTGACATAGGAGGAAGAGCAATGGCTGTAGTAGAAGAATTGATTCGCACAGAGGCAGACGGCGCAGTCAGCTTTGGAAACCATAAGCTTGCTGCAAAAGCAAAGGTTGAAGATTTCGAGCATGCGGGTGACTTATTAAAGGTGAAAACCTATAATAGCATAACTAAGCTTGAGAAAAACGGCATGTTTGCATACGAATCCGTACCGGGTACCAGCGTTAATAATTTTGTGGAAAAAGAGGACGGCGTAAGCTTTCAGGTAGAGGGAGATGAAGATGCCCAGATTACGGTTGGCTTGGAAGATGAAACGGAATACGAAGTCTTTATTAATGATGAAAGTATAGGAAGAATGAAGACTAATCTGGGCGGCAAGCTGAGTGTCAGTGTGGAGCTTGCAGGTGCCGGAGAAGTCAGTGTAAGGATAGTAAAGTAAGATAAATAAGAGGTTTTATGGCAAAATCAAAAATGACTACGGTATTCTACTGCCAAAGTTGCGGATATGAGTCGTCGAAATGGATGGGACAGTGTCCGGGCTGCCGCGAGTGGAATACTTTTGTAGAAGAGAAGATAAGCGCCAAAAGCGCAGGAACGATAGTGGGTACTACAGCGAGGCGTGAAGAGGCTAAACCTTCAAAGCTTTCTGATATTGCGCTTAAGGATGAAGAGAGGCTTTCTACTAATATAAAGGAGCTGGACAGAGTGCTGGGCGGAGGAATTGTGCCCGGCTCTTTGATTCTGGTAGGCGGCGATCCGGGTATAGGTAAGTCTACTCTTCTTTTGCAGGTATGCCGGAATATAGCTGATAATGGTAAAAAGGTTTTGTATATTTCCGGTGAGGAATCCTTAAAACAGATTAAAATCAGGGCAAACCGTATAGGAGAGTTTGGTGAAAACCTGCTGCTTTTATGCGAGACTAACTTGGGAATTATAGAAGAAACTATCAGACGTATCGAACCGGATATTACAATCATTGATTCAATTCAGACCGTGTATCAGGAAGATGTTTCGTCTGCACCGGGCAGCGTATCTCAGGTCAGGGAAGCGACAAATGTCTTTTTGCAGCTTGCCAAGGGACTAGGAAGTTCTATATTCATAGTAGGGCATGTGACAAAGGAAGGAACTGTAGCGGGACCCCGTGTATTAGAGCATATGGTAGACACGGTTTTATATTTTGAAGGAGACAGACATGCCTCATACCGAATATTGCGGGGCGTGAAAAACCGCTTTGGCTCTACCAATGAAATCGGCGTTTTTGAGATGCAGGAACAGGGATTAATTGAAGTGGCGAATCCTTCTGAATTTATGCTGGAAGGAAAACCGGAAGGGGCAAGCGGCTCCATTGTGTCCTGTTCTATGGAGGGAACCAGACCGATTCTGATAGAGATACAGGCGCTGGTTTGCCGTACTAATTTCGGTTTTCCCAGAAGGCAGGCGATTGGAACGGATTTTAACAGAGTCAATTTGCTGATGGCTGTCTTAGAGAAGCGCGTGGAATTGCAGATGTCAGATTGTGACGCATATGTCAATTTGGCAGGAGGTATGAAGATTACAGAACCTGCGATAGATTTAGGAATTGCGATGGCGGTTGCTTCCAGCTTTAAGAATCGGCCGATTGATGATAAGATGGCGGCTTTTGGTGAAATAGGCTTAAGCGGTGAAGTCCGCAGTATCAGTATGATAGAGCAGCGTGTAAGGGAAGCAGTCAAGATGGGATATACTACCTGTATCATCCCGCAGGTATGTGTAAAGCAATTAAAGAATATAAAAGATGTCAGGATAATCGGAGTATCTTCCATAAAAGATGCCATTGATTTGATATAATTATAGTAGTGCCTTCAGGGTGGCAGTTTGATGAGAATTAAACTGCCGTTTTGTATGAAATGTAAAGTGGTGGATTGACAGACTGCTTTATTTTGGAGGATTAGCGTTATGAAGAAATTGCTGGTTTTTTTAAAGGATTATAAGAAAGAGACAATTCTGTCTCCGCTTTTTAAGATGCTGGAAGCAGGGTTTGAGTTGTTCGTTCCGCTTGTAATGGCAGCGGTCATAGATAAAGGAATCTATAGAGATGATGTGCCATATGTATTGAAAATGGGGCTGATTCTGGTATTGCTCGGATTAATAGGACTTACCTGCTCCATAACTGCACAGTATTTTGCAGCAAAAGCAGCGGTAGGGTTCTCTACACAATTGAAGCATTCGCTGTTTGAGCATCTGCAGATGCTTTCTTTTACCGAGATAGATACGCTTGGCACATCGACCATGATTACACGAATGACTTCTGACGTCAATCAGGTGCAGAACGGCGTGAATATGGTATTGCGGTTATTCCTGCGTTCACCTTTTATTGTGTTTGGCGCGATGATTATGGCTTTTACGATTGATGTGAAAGCAGCACTTATATTTGTAGTGACTATACCGCTTCTGTCGGTGGTTGTGTTCGGTATTATGATGATAACTATGCCTCTTTATAAGAAAGTACAGGCAGGACTGGATAAGGTGTTAGGCAAGACAAGGGAAAACCTGACAGGTGTGAGAGTAATCCGTGCTTTTCATAAAGAGGAGCAGGAAATAGATGCATTTGAACAGAGTAACAGTGAATTGACTGATATTCAACTGTTCGTAGGAAAACTTTCCGCGCTGACTAATCCGGTCACATTCATTATTGTGAATGCTGCAACCGTAGCCTTGATTTATACGGGGGCTGTCAGAGTTGATGCGGGATATATCACACAGGGAGAAGTTGTTGCCTTGGTCAACTATATGTCACAGATTCTCATTGAGCTTATCAAGCTAGCCAATCTGATTATTACGATTACGAAAGCTCTTGCCTGCGCGAACCGTATTCAGGGCGTCTTTGAGATACAGTCCGGTATGGAATGGAAGGAGAAGGAAGAGAGTACAAACAATATCGACCAATCAGGTCAATGTATTGTGGAGTTTGACCATGTCGCTCTTACTTATAGCGGCGCCGGCGCGGAATCCCTGAGCGATATTGATTTTAAGGTAAAAAGAGGTCAGACAATAGGAGTCATCGGAGGAACCGGTTCGGGTAAATCTTCATTAGTACATTTGATTCCGAGATTTTATGATGCTACCAAAGGCAGTGTGAAGATAGACGGAAAGGACGTTAAGGACTTTTCGATGGAAGAACTGCGTGAAAAGATAGGTATGGTAATGCAGAAGGCAGTTCTTTTTCAGGGAAGTATCAGGGATAACTTGGCTTGGGGAAAGCAGGATGCTACGACAGAGGAAATGAATAGAGCACTGGAAATCTCTCAGGCGAAGGAATTTGTTGACGCCAAGCCGGGAGGGCTGGATGAGCCGATTGCGCAGGGCGGAAAGAATCTGTCCGGAGGTCAGAGACAGCGTCTGACAATTGCCAGAGCGGTCGTGAAGCAGCCGGAAATACTGATTCTGGATGACAGCGCTTCCGCATTGGATTATGCGACTGACGCCAAACTGCGTAAAGCGATTCGTGAGATGGGTGACGGTACCACTGTTTTCATCGTATCACAAAGAACATCATCCATTCAACACGCCGACCAGATTATTGTACTGGATGACGGCAGAATGGCAGGGATAGGAACACATGAAGAACTACTTGAGACATGTGAGGTATATCAGGAAATTCATTATTCGCAGGTATAGGGTGAAAAATAAATTTTTCACCCGCAAATTTGTGCTATGAAGCACAAATTCGCAGGTTGAGAAAGGGGTAAGAGGAATGGAACAGATGAAAGCTAGGCAAAAGGACACATTATATAAAGTTCTTCATTATGTCAGAAAATATTGGCTCTATCTGTCATTGTCGATTGTAATGGCTGCCGTAAGCGTGGCGCTTACATTATATCTGCCGATTCTGACGGGGTATGCCATAGACCTTATTATTGTAAAAGGGCTGGTGGACTTTTCGGGAATTCTTGTGATTCTTCAGAAAATGGCTGTAGTTATAATGATTACCGCATTGGCACAATGGCTGATGAATGTCTGCAACAATAAGATGACTTACAGGATAGTGCAGGATGTCCGCAATGAAGCATTTCGTAAAATAGAAATACTGCCGCTGAAATATATCGACGGACATTCTTACGGTGAAATAGTGAGCCGGGTCATTGCGGATGTGGACCAGTTTGCGGATGGTCTTTTAATGGGGTTTACACAATTTTTTACCGGAGTTATTACTATAGTAGGAACGCTTGGATTCATGCTCAGCATCAATATAGGCATCACCGGAGTGGTTGTGCTTATAACGCCGCTTTCATTTCTGGTAGCAAGCTTTATAGCTAAGAAAACCTTTACTATGTTTAAACTGCAGTCCGAGACCAGAGGAGAGCAGACAGCTTTTATCGACGAGATGATTGGTAACCAGAAAATCGTGCAGGCTTTTTCTCATGAGGATGAGTCGTTGGAAAAATTTGATGAGATAAATGGAAGGCTGCAGAAGGCATCATTAAATGCCATCTTTTTCTCTTCCATTACGAATCCGTCTACCAGATTCGTCAATAACCTTGTGTATGCGGGAGTGGCAATCTGCGGTGCGCTCCTGGCAATACGGGGAGGTATCAGCGTAGGACAGCTTTCCTGCTTCTTAAGCTATGCGAACCAGTATACCAAGCCTTTCAACGAGATATCAGGAGTGGTAACTGAACTACAGAATGCGCTTGCATGTGCTGCCAGAATCTTTGAATTGATAGAAGAAGAACCGCAGATTGCGGAACCGGATAATGCGGTTGTATTAAGTCATGCCGACGGTACAGTAGAGCTTAAAGATGTGTCTTTCTCTTATGTTCCTGACAAAAAGCTGATAGAGAATTTTAATCTCGCAGTTAAACCGGGACAGAGAATCGCCATAGTCGGGCCGACAGGCTGCGGGAAAACAACGGTTATCAATCTGTTGATGCGCTTCTATGATGTGGATGCCGGAGCAATCCGTGTAAATGGTTATGATATCAGAGAAGTCACCAGAAAGAGCCTTCGGGCAAATTATGGTATGGTATTGCAGGAAACATGGTTAAAGACAGGTACGATACGTGATAACATCATTATGGGGAAACCTGATGCTACTGATGAGGAAATAATTGCGGCAGCGAAGGCATCTCATGCGCACAGCTTCATCAGACGTCTGCCGAATGGATATGATACGGTCATCACGGAAGATGGCGGAAATCTTTCACAAGGACAAAAACAGCTCTTATGTATTACAAGGGTCATGCTCTGTCTGCCACCTATGTTGATTCTCGACGAAGCTACCTCATCCATAGATACCAGAACGGAGATAAAGATTCAGCAGGCATTTGCTACCATGATGAAAGGAAGAACAAGCTTTATTGTAGCGCACAGGCTTTCCACTATAAAGGAAGCGGATGTAATTCTGGTGATGAAGGATGGTAACATAATTGAACAGGGAAATCACGAGACACTTTTAGCTATGAACGGATTCTATGCGAACCTTTATCAGAGTCAGTTCGCAAGATAAGAACAGGGGAAGAGGGATTCGAACCCCCGTGAACGGTTTTGGAGACCGTGATACTGCCACTGTATGATTCCCCTATTTTTGGCGGTACGTTCAACCACCGAAGTGTATTATAGCATAAGTGAATATGCTTAGCAAGCTTTTTTTAGAGCTGTTTTAGTGCATTTTCCGGTATTCCTTCGGAGTAACGCCGTATTTTTCTTTAAAAAGGGCATAAAAATGCGTGCGATTAGTGAATTTAAGCCGCGCGGCAATTGCGCTGACGGACTCGTCTGTTTCAGTCAGGCATTGTGCAACCTTTTTCAGGCAGAAGGTCATGCCATAGTCAAAAAGGCACAGACCGGTGTATTTATTTACGATGCGGTTGAGATAATCGCCGCTGTAATTAAGAAACTGTTCCATCTCCGTACGTGTCATGCGGCCGTTGCTTTCCTCAAAGAGTCTTGTAATACGTGAAAAAAGCAGAAAATCGCTGTTTGTATCAAGCCGGATATTGGTACAGTGATAATATTGCGGCGATGAAAGATTAGACAAGAATGAGCAAAGCAGCCCGCATATCTTGTAGAAAGCGCCAAATTCGGGATAAAGCAGAGTCTGTATCATAGCTTCTGCCAATGAATGCAGACGGGACGCATTCTGATAGTTGCGATAGGTCGGAATAAAGTCAAGGTATGCGCGTTTACCGGAATTCTTCAAGTCATCCATTATAAAGTTGTAAACAGCACTGCTGCAAATCTCTTTTTCATTAGTAAAAAAAGAATTCTGCGCAGAATCAAATAACCCGGCGATAAAGTCAGGCGACAGACCGATATACAGAACCTTACTTTTGGAATTATAATGCTCCAGATGGCGCAGGCTGCGATTGATCAGGCAGCAGGAACCGGCAGTATACAAATATTCTTTTCCTTCTATCTTCTGGACAATGCTTCCCTCTAAAACAATTACGAATTCAAAAAAATCATGGAAATGAGGTGCGTCTTTATGGTAAGAGTAATTCTTTAAGGCAACGGATTCCTGATATAAAACAGATTTATCAAAAGACAGGGTAACCACATTCACATAGTCTTCAGGGTCAGGGCCGTTACAGTATTCCAACGTAACCTGAAAAGGAACATTCATGCTGTAAAAGCGGCTGAAATCACTTTCTCCATTCTGTACTTTAATAGAGGAGTCAATACTGTCTAATGCCTCCAGCATATTCAGTATAGTATCTTTTGCCATAGTTTTCCTCATTTCTTATACGAATCCCGAATATGATACAAATTGAAACTTTAAAATCGTTTTGCGATATTGATGGCTTAAGCGCTGATTGTCTATAATATTCTTATAAAATCGCCGTTCTTAAGACAATTATAGAAAAAATTATCAAAAAAGTAAAGTTATACGGCGATACATAAAGACAAATCGAAAGGTATACTAAAACAGAGAGGGAGGAATATATTTATGAAGCGTTTTCACGCAAAATTACTTGCTTTGTGTGTAAGCTCAAGTCTTTGTTTCACTGCACTGGCAGGCTGCGGAACAAATAATGATGCTGCCACGGGAACTCAGACGCAGGATTCTACACAAACACAGGATTCCGGGCAAACACAGGATTCTGCACAAACAGAAAATATGTCAGAAGGGACTGATATGGAAGTCACTGTATTTCCATTGCCGGATGGTCCGGAAGAATCTGAGATTTATGTGGAGCCTATAGCAAATATTTCAGATGATTTTATACGAGGTATGGATGCGTCTTCAGTACTTGTTGAAGAAAAGAGCGGCGTCAAATATTATAACTATGAAGGCGAAGAGCAGGATGTCTTCATGACAATGGCGCAGTCAGGTGTTAATTACATACGTCTGCGCGTGTGGAATGACCCATATGATGAAAACGGCAACGGATATGGCGGCGGTAATAATGATTTGACTACGGCTGTTGAACTCGGCAAGCGTGCAACTAAATATGGAATGAAGGTATGCATTGATTTCCACTATTCTGATTTCTGGGCTGATCCTAAGAGACAGCATGCTCCAAAAGCATGGGAAGGAATGGACTGCGAGCAAAAAAGCAATGCGCTTTATGATTATACAAAAGCAAGTCTTACGGAACTTCTTGACGCCGGAGTAGATGTCGGCATGGTACAGATCGGTAATGAAATAAACAACGGTATGTCCGGTGAGACTCTTGTTCCCATGGTTACAACTCTTTTGAGCGCAGGAAGCCGTGCGGTACGTGAAATATCTAAAGACTACGGAAAAGATATCCAGATTGTCGTACATTATACCAATATTGAGGATAATGACGCAATAGACCGTATTGCCACAAATTTAAAAAACTTTGGCGTGGATTATGATATTTTCGGTTTGTCATATTATCCGTTCTGGGATGGTACAAACGAAAATATGCAGAACGTTGCAAAACTCATTCAGGAAAAGTATGGTAAAAAGGTTGTTATTGCAGAAACATCATATTGCTATACCTCAGAAGACGGTGACGGCTGCGGCAATAGCTTTGTGGGTATAGGCGATCTGGTTGACGGATATGGCGCAACCGTACAGAGCCAGGCGACCATGATCCGCGATGTCTGTGCAGCGGCAAATGAAGTAGGTGTACTCGGCGTATTTTATTGGGAAGGAACATGGATTCCGGTCGGTAAAGCAAATGTTGACAATTCACCTATATGGGAAGAATTCGGAAGCGGATGGGCAAGCAGTTATGCGGCTGACTACGATCCGGAAGATGCCGGATTATATTACGGCGGCTGCTCATGGGATAATCAGGCAATGTTTGATTTCGACGGTTATCCGCTGGCGTCATTAAATGTATTTAAGTATTTAAAATATGGTTCAACCGCACCTTTGGCAATTGACGTAATTCCATCGGTTTATGTAACGAGTGATGTAGGCACTGAATTAAGTCTTCCTGAGAAGATTGATATTATTTATAATGACCGTTCGGCAAATGAAAAGGCGGATGTTGCATGGGATGAGGCTCAGATTACCGCTATAGACACGAATGTCGGTGGTACATATGAGATTAAAGGCTCTCTTTCTGACGGTACGGCAGTAACCTGTAATTTGGAAGTCAAGATGATTAACCATGCCAAGAATCCGGGCTTTGAAGAATCCGATACTTCCATGTGGAAGGTTACATATGAAGGTGACAATAATCCGACTGATTTCCAGAGAAAAGCAGACGACGCTTATTCAGGAGAAGTTGCTTTCCACTTCTGGTCAGCGGACTCCGACATGGAATTCTCAATCGAGCAGGATTTAACAGATTTAGAGCCCGGTACTTATCAGCTTATGGTCTATGCTCAGGGCGGTGATGTGTCGGAAGATGCCGAAATGGAATTATATGCGATTGTCGGTGGTGAAGAACAGACGGTTTCATTTATGGTAACCACTTGGGCTAATTGGCAGAATCCCACGATTCCTGAAATCAAAGTTACTGACGGAACTCTTACAATCGGCGTACGCATGAAGTGTAACGCCAAAAGCTGGGGAACTGTAGATGACTTTACGCTGAATAGGATTTCTGATTAAAGCAATATTAAACAAAAGCCTCTCTGTTGTATGGACGGAGAGGCTTTTAAATTTCTTCTTTTTTTATATTCTCATTTATGATAGACTGAAATTATTAATTTAGGAGAGGAGTATAATTATGAGAAAGAAGCTGAATCACTTTTTATCATTGGTAATGATATGCTCAATGATTGGGATAAGCGGTTGTGGAAATACTGAAGAACAGCCGACTTCGGAGAATGTGGAATCCGAGTCTGTAAATGTTTCGGAAGAACAGCAGACTGTGGTAAATGAGAGAACCAAGATTGAGGCAATTACCTATGATTTACCTACTGAGGCGGAAGAAGCGGGAGTTTACGTAGATCCTATTGAGAATCTCCCGGACGATTTTATCAGGGGAGTAGATATTTCCAGTATCATAGTGGAAGAAAACAGCGGTGTTGTTTTCTATAATGAAGAAGGCGTGGAACAGGATATTTTTCAGACACTGGCGCAGAATGGCGTGAATTATATCCGTGTGCGTGTTTGGAACAATCCCTATGATGAGAACGGCAACGGATACGGAGGCGGTAATAACGATACGGCGACAGCAGCCGTAATTGGCGCAAGAGCAGCGAAGTATGGAATGAAGCTGTGCGTGGACTATCATTATTCAGATTTCTGGGCAGACCCGAATAAGCAGATGTGCCCGAAAGAATGGGATGGTATGGCGATAGAAGATAAGTCCGAGGCACTTTATCAGTTTACAAGAGAAAGCCTGACAGAAATCATTAATGCAGGCGCTGAAGTCGGAATGGTGCAGATTGGAAATGAAATTAACAACGGTTTGTCCGGTGAAATCGACTGGGGCAAGAGGAGGCAGCTTTTACAGGCAGGCTCCAGGGCAATTAGAGAAATTAGCCAGGAAATGGATATGGACATCCAGATTGCAGTCCACTTTACCGATGTTTCCGATAAAAGCGGAATGCTTGCGAATGCGCAGAAGTTAGTGGATAAAGAAATAGATTATGATATATTCGCGGTTTCCTATTATACATTCTGGCATGGCAGCATGGAAAACCTGACGGAAGTACTGAGTACAATTTCAAAAGACTATGGTAAAAAAGTATTGATAGCGGAAACTTCATATCCTTATACTGTAGAAGACGGAGACGGTTCGGGAAACAGTGTCAGCGAGGGCGATTTGGTAGCGGGATATCCTGCAACACAGCAGGGACAGGTGAATGCTGTCCGTGATGTCTGTGCGGCAGTTGCAGGTGTTGGAGAAGCGGGACTTGGAGTTTTCTATTGGGAGCCTGCATGGATACCGGTAGGCGTTTATGACGGAAGCTCTGCAGATGTACTTAAGAGCAATCAGGAAAAATGGGAAGGTTTTGGTTCAGGCTGGGCATCCAGCTATGCATCGGAATATGATCCGAAGGATGCGGGAGTTTACTATGGCGGAAGCTCATGGGATAATCAGGCTATGTTTGATTTTGAAGGACATCCGCTGGAATCTTTGAAGGTGTTTAAGTATCTGCACTGCGGTACGCTGGTAGAGCAGGTTGTGGAAAAGATATCCGTGGACGAGGTTTATGTCTCGATTGGTAAAGAAGTTGAAATGCCCGAAAATGTGACAATTATATATAATGACAGGAGTACCGAAGCGATTCCTGTCGAGTGGTATGAAGAACAGGTATTAAATATCGATACTTCCCAGGCAGGAGTCCATGAGATATGGGGTAGAATCCTCGATGGCAAGGAAACTACCGATGAGATGACAGAGGTTTGCTGTACCGTAAATGTAGAGAATTTTAACTATTTACTGAATCCGAGCTTTGAAGATGCGGATACTTCCATGTGGGAGATTACAAGTAAGAGCAGTGATACAACGGATTTTCAGGAGAAAGAATCCGATGCTTACAGCGGCGTTATGTCATTGCATTTCTGGTCAACGTCGGAAGTGTCTTTCACGGTTGAACAGAAGATAACGGGGCTGGAGCCGGGAACTTATGAGTTCGGACTGTATTTGCAGGGCGGCGATGCAGGAGATAATGCAGAAATGTATATATATGCGGATAACGGAAGGGATAATCTCGCGGCAGTAACCGGTGTAAGCGGCTGGTGCAACTGGCAGAATCCGGTAATTTCAGACATTACCGTAGGCGAAGACGGAACGCTTATCGTTGGCGCATCGATCAGCTGTGCGGCAAAAGGCTGGGGAACGCTGGATGACTTTTATCTATATAAGGTGGATTAATATCTAAAATAAAAAGCGGAGGAAGACCTCCGCTTTTTATTTGTCTTGTAGGAAAAAGAAAAAGTTGGAAAATATAGTTGACAAAGTTAAATAGATTGTGTACAATCTATTTAAAATAAATTGCATACAATTAAAATGTGAACAATTAATAAGGAGGTAAAATATGGATATTTATGGTTATTCTGTAAAGGCGCAGGACGGCAGTGAAGTTTCTCTTGCAGATTATAAAGGAAAGGTTCTTTTGATTGTAAATACGGCAACGGGTTGTGGGTTTACGCCGCAATATGAAGGATTACAGGACTTGTATGAGAAGTATCAGTCACAGGGGTTGGAGATTCTTGATTTCCCCTGTAACCAGTTTGGACATCAGGCACCGGGAAGCGATGAAGAAATTACAGACTTCTGTCAGTCGCGGTATGGTGTAACCTTTAGGCAGTTTAAGAAAATCGAGGTAAACGGTGAGGGCGAAGAACCATTGTACACTTTTCTGAAATCACAACAAAAAGGCGTTATGGGCAATAATATTAAATGGAATTTTACTAAGTTCTTAGTTGACCGGAAAGGGAATGTAGTTGAACGTTTTGCCCCGACAGTTACGCCGGAAAAGATAGACGAACAAATAAAGGAACTGTTATAGAATAAAAAAGGAGAGGATGATTCTATGAATATTTATGATTTTAATGTAAGAAATACAGATGGTGCTGAAACGTCATTAAAAGACTATGCCGGAAAAGTAATTTTGATAATTAATTCTGCAACAGAGTGTGGTTTTACCCCTCAATATGACAGTTTGCAGGAGCTTTTTGAAAAATACGGTGACGAAGGATTTGTCATTCTTGATTTTCCCTGTAACCAGTTTGGACATCAGGCACCCGGAAACGATGAAGAAATTGTAAGTTTTTGTGATTCTACTTATGGAATTACATTTCCGATTTTCTCTAAGATAGAAGTTACTGGCAGTAACGAGAGTCCGCTCTATGCTTATTTAAAGTCACAAAAAGGTTTTGTAGGATTTGATCCGGAACACCCTTTGACGCCGATTCTTGAAAGCTCTTTGGAAAGAACAGACCCGGATTATGCCAAAAGCAGTGATATTAAATGGAACTTCACAAAATTTCTGATTGACAGACAGGGGAATGTTGTAGAACGTTTTGAGCCTACTACAGATATGGCGGTAGTGGAAGAAGAGATTGTAGGGCTGTTAAGACCGAAGAATGCTGATAATATTATGGAATATACTTATAAAACCCATGATACTTGTTCCAGTGAAATAAAACTCAATATTGAAGGAAATGTGGTTACAAACATTTCTTTTACAGGGGGATGCAATGGAAATCTTAAAGCAATCCCGCGTCTTGTAGATGGCTGGACAGTAGAAGAAATTGAGAAAAAGCTGTCAGGCGTAATTTGCGGACGCAGACCTACTTCCTGTGCAGACCAGCTTGCTAAGGCTTGCAGGGAGGCGTATGAAAAACAGAAAGCGAGGATGCAGGCATGAAAGTAGAAGTAAGGTATTATACAAGATCGGGTAATACAAAAAAGCTGGCAGAGGCAATAGCAAAAGCAGTTGGAGTAGAGGCAAAGCCGGTTGATGAACCGCTTAAAGAAGATGTTGACATATTGTTTCTTGGAAGTTCGGTCTATGCTTATGGAGTAGACGATAATATTAAAAAGTTTATTTCCAATATTGATGTACAGGTAGGTAAGGTTATAAATTTCAGTACGGCTGCATTAATAAAATCTACATATAAACAGGTAGGTAAGCTCCTTGCGAAAAAGGGAATTGTGCAGGCAGAGGAAGAATTTTACTGCAAAGGTTCTTTTGGTTCCATACACAAGGGAAAACCGGATGAGAATGATTGTAAGGCGGCTGCCGAATTTGCAAAAAAAGTCATATCGTGATAAATTATAGGGTGATAAGGGTGAAAAATAAATTTTTCACACATGCTTGCATGCGTTACGCAATATTTGTGCTTGAGGAATGTGTGCAAAGCACACATACAAATTCGCAGGTTGAGAAAGGGCAAGGGTAATATGCAAAATAATAAATACGATTGCTTAAAACTTGAAAATCAGTTATGCTTTCCGCTTTATGCTTGTTCCAAAGAAGTAATAAGAAGATATAAACCTTATCTTGACAAGCTTGATTTGACATATACCCAGTATATTGCAATGATGGTAATGTGGGAGAAAAAAGAGGTAACTGTCAAGGAGCTTGGAGAATACCTTTATCTGGATTCGGGTACGCTTACTCCTGTGCTGAAGAAACTGGAAGAAAAAAAATATGTGATACGTAACCGCTCTAAAGAAGATGAGCGTAATCTGATTGTTTCAATTACACAAGAAGGGGAGGACTTAAGGGAGCAGGCAGTTCAGATACCTGCGAGCCTGAATGCCTGTGTTAATGTGGAACCACAGGAAGCACAACAGTTATACCAGCTTTTATATAAACTGCTTGATGGGTTATCTTAACAAGATTCGGCTGTTAAAAGGTAGCTATAAAAATACCTTTTGACAGCCGAATTTATTTGGGCGATTACGCCACTGTTATCTAACATTCTACTATATAGAAATCCCATCCCTTCAGGGTTATACTGTTTCCATCTTTTACATTCTCTCCCTGCATCAGCAAGACTCCGTCTTTTCCATGATAAGTGATTGTCTTCTCATCATCCGAATAATTAAAGAAGTAGATAACCTCTTTACCGAAATCATTTATGCCGCGTTTGATGATAATCGGGAATTGTTCCTGTATAAGCGGAATACCGGCTTCCTTGCAAAGATAGAGAAGTAAGTCCTGTAGACTGGCATGGTCAAAATAGCAGCCCAAGTAAGCGGCGCAGCCTTTACCATAGCGGTTGTATGTGATGGCGGCATATTTACCCCAGTGAGGGTGTTTATACGAAGCCAGAGTATCGGCAGTGGACGGCTGCAGCAGTTCCATCCAGTAGTGAACGGAGGAAGCATCATCTTCGGACAAACCGGTAAATTTCAAATATGTAAGTCCGACATTGACTGCATCAGTAAATTGATCATATGTCATTCCGAACACATCTGTCAGTCCGTGTGGTTGGTCATCCGGATATATTTTTAACATCTTGTCGGCAAATGCGGTTTTAAATGTGGAGATGAGGTGTCCTCCGTTTTCCACATAAGAGCGCAGGGCGTTGACAAGGGTGTCAGAGACACTGTACAAGGCGGGTGTAATCAGCAGTGAGTACTGACTAAACAGGTCAGTATCAGTATCGCTTAAGATATCGCATTCGATATTTAACCGGTATAATGCGTCATATAGCCATCTGACGATATCGTTGTATTTAAGTTTTTCGTGTATACCGAACCATTGCAGTGCGGTGAGAGCTTCATTGGAAAGCACCATAGCGACATCGGATTTCTTTTTCAGGTTTTTCAGATGTTCTCCGTACTGTGCGAATTCCGCACCAATCCGGCAGACTTCCCGATATGTTTCGTTTTCCTTCAAATTGTGGCTTAATATACCTTTCCAGTAAGATTCAATCGCATTGTGGATAGAGTGCCAGTGCCAGTACATTACCGAATTGGAGCCGGAAGCAATGTGGCTGAAAGCCTGCAACCTTAATTGACCGGGATAGTTAAGCCAGCCGTGATTGCCCTGTGCTTCTGTTTCCAGTATCAGATAGTTATCCTTTTTGACAGAGCGTGCAATTGCTCCGCCGAAGGATATCTCCGCACCAGTCAAATCCTGGGCGGAAGGATGGTATATATCAAATCCTGCCACACTTAAAGGTTTAGCCGCTTCCCATTGATTGACCTCCGGCTGCAGCCCAAAAGAGAATCCGCGCCAATCATAGTCGAAGTTTTGTGTTATAAACTGATCGGGACGAGCATATTCTTTTACAATAGCACATTGCCATGCAAGAAAATCCGTCACAAGCTTTCGTTGGAATTTCTGGTATTCTGCGCCGAGACTTCCGTTAATCGTACCTCTGATATCGGGGAAATCCTCCCATGCATTAATGCGGTTGCTCCAATAATCCAACCCCAGCTCATGATTGAGCGCATTTAGGTCATTATGAAAGATTTCCTTCATGTATTCCACAAATTTTGCCTGAGCATAGGAGCTGCAGGTGTCGTAGGACTTAGTTTCATTATCAAGCTGAAATCCTATTACATGCTTATATGGAGCCACTTCTTCCATAAGCCTGCGGATGATGATTTCTGCATGCTTAAGATACATGGGATTGACGATATCCATATTCTGTCTGCGTCCGTAGCGCTCTGTGGCGCCATGAGTCTGTGTGATGACATCGGGATATTTGGCGGCAAGCCACGTAGGAATGGCATATGTAGGAGTTCCTACAATTACGCTGATGCCATGTTTTTCTGATGCCCGTAGCATACGGTGCAGATGCGTAAAGTCAAACACTCCTTCCTGCGGTTCCCATGTGCTCCATGTGGATTCAGCGATACGGATTACATTGATATGGGATTTTTCCATCATCGCCATGTCGGTTTCGATCCTGTCATAGGGCAGGTATTCGTCGTAATATGCTGCTCCGAATAAAAGTTTGTCTGTTTTCATGTGACCTCCTGATTGTTTATTTTTATATCCCCGGAATGAACATTTTCTATAAATTTCACACCGTTAAATTGTATATTAAAACTATTGAAGTAGAACAAATCCTCTGTTATTATATCATATAGTTATACAATTGAGAAACATCTTACTAATCAGAATTTATTGAAATCCAATTAAAACAATCAAATAAAAAGGAGGGCAACATGGAGAACAGGTTTGTTGTAAACATTATTCATCGTCCGGAGATGGTTCCTGAATACGCCGAGAAGGTAACAGGACATGGCAAAGAAGAGGATATCGGCAGAAAGGCATTGCTGACGGAATCACTGGACATTTTTAAGACACAACAGGAGATAGCGCATAAGAATGGGTTAAAGACTACTATTCAGATGACATACGCTTCCTTATTTAACGATGAAGCCGTAGAGCTGGCTAAAGCGGATCACGAGAAATACGGTGATGAAATCGCTTTGACTTTGCTTGGTCTGCCATGCAAAGAGTTTCGTGAAAAATATAAGACTAAGGATTTCTGTATATGGATGTTTTCCATGGAAGATAAGAAATCCATAGTAGACGATGTGTTCGGCAAGTTCAAAGAACGTTTCGGTTTCTATCCGGAATCAACAGGATCATATTATATGGATGCTGAGTTGATTAACTATATCAAAGAGAAATACCCGATGGTAAAATGTGCCGTTGCGACTTGCTGGGAAGAAGGTCCCAAGGCATATCATACCTGCAATAACTCATGGTATACTTTCTTAGATGGCGGTCCGTGGGCTCCGTGGATTCCGAGTAAACAGAACGTTCATGCGCCTGCAGCAAACGAAGAAGAGGACAGCGGTATAGTAGCTATTCCTCACTTGTCCCGCGATTTGCTTGCATGCTACGACGGCAACGGCTCCAATTTCGGTACGCATCCCCAGAACGTACTGCGCAGTATGTGTTATGACAGCAAGACATGGGAATATCCGTATCTGTATAACTTGATTGACCAATACCGCGACCTTGCAAAATATAACAATGGATACGCTTATAATATGATGTTTGCAGGACCCGGATGGATGAATAAGATGGGACGCTGGGAAGCGCCTTACGAACTTTTGCTTAAATCATATGAGGACGGCATGGCATATTACGGCCAGCTGAAGAAAGAAGGCAAGCTGGAAGATATGACTATGGCTGAGTTCGCGGATTATTACCGTGAGAAAAAAGCGCTTACCGAGCCCGAATGTGCACTTTGGAGAGATATTTTATACGGTTCGGACAAGCAGCTCTTCTGGTATTGCGACCCGTTCATGAGAGCCTGTGTAAATATGGACCAGGGCGGCGCTATCGTTGACCTGCGGCCTTATGCAGCGAAACTTGAGTGGCCTGTGGGAATCGGAACCAAGCATGTATGGGATGCTTCTTATCCGTTCCTGATTCAGGAAAAATACAGGGCAGGATACTTCACGCACTATGCGGGAGAAGGTACTGTCAGAAGCGCTAAGCTGACTTATAACGGTGAAGAAGTTGATTTATGTCTGTGCAGGACTAAAGCGCATTTCTCGCAGGAGGGCAAGACCAGAATCCTCACGCTTGATCCGGTAGATATTGAATTCTATGATTTGACGGTTAAGCTGCAGACGAAGTTGTATTTTGAAGAGGGTAGTTCAAACATTAAGATTGAAAGAAATATCCTTGAGATGAGCAATCCGGATGCGGAAGTAGAATTAAACGAATATATGGTAGCATGCTACGGCACAACGGAATATTCTGAAGATATGAGCAATATCACATTAAGCTGCACTGACGGCGTAAACAGTAAAGAAATCAAGTATGCATATAAATGCCGCGAGGAGCAGATGGAAGGGGCAAAAGAGGTTGTTTCCGTCATTCCGGAGATTGCGACAAGAGTGTCATTAAGCTGTGAGAAGAAGGACGCAGTCGGTTATATAAGAGAAGGATATGCTTTCTCACCAATGTTCACATTAGGTTATATGACCAAGTTGAAAGATAAGGAGGTATTTGCAACATGGCTCAATCTGGCAAAGGCAAATTAAATTACAGATGTCCCTCCTGTTTTATGAGAGATTTGGATATCGATATGTTCTATGATAAGGATAAAAAGGAATTTCACTGCATTCGCTGCCAATATGTAGGAACGGAAGAAGATGTTCTGGAGAAAAATGAATTGGTAAGATTCCGTTACAGGGATGCAATGAAGAGATTTACCAAATTTGATTTTGACTAAATATAGGAGTATATAGCAACGATGAGATTTTTAAAAGGCATGGACATTTCCACGCTGAAGGAAGTAGAAGAGTTAGGCGGTAAGTTTTATGACCACGGCGTGGAAAAGGACGTTATGGACATTTTTAAAAGCTATGATGTGAATGCCGTACGTCTCCGCCTGTGGAACGACCCCTATACGGAAGACGGTAAGCCTTATGGTGCAGGTACCAACGATTTACCTACGACAATTTTACTTGCAAAGAGGGCTTTGGAAAAGGGAATGGATGTACTTCTCGATTTCCATTACAGTGATTTCTGGGCGGACCCCGGCAAACAGAGAATTCCTAAGGCCTGGAAAGGTATGAATTTCGAGCAGTTAGAGGAAGCCGTATATGCGTACACAAAAGAAACGCTGGAAACCATGAAAAAGGCGGATGCGTTTCCGACACTGGTGCAGGTGGGAAATGAAGTAACAAACGGTATTCTTTGGCCTTTTGGTAAGGTACCGGATTATGACGGATTGACCCGCTTGATTAATGCCGGCATACGAGGTGTGCGTGCAGTGGATTCTGAGCTCCCGATAATGATTCATCTTGATAACGGCGGGAATAATGCGCTTTACCGTGACTGGTTCAACCATTTTATGGAAAAAGGCGAAGACTTCCAGATTATCGGGTTATCATATTATCCTTTCTGGCATGGAACCTTGGAAGACCTGAGTAATAATATGAATGATTTAGCGGTTCGTTACGGCAAAGAACTTATGCTTGCAGAAGTTTCCATGGGATTTACGATGGAGGATTATGCATCTTATGAGAAGTTAGAGCCGCACGAGCGTAAGGGAATGGCTACAAAGCCCGAACTTGTTGAAAAAATTCAGTATCCAATGACAAAAGACGGACAGAAAGCATTTCTAGAGGACATATTTAATAGGTTAAAAAATGTGCCTAATGGCAAGGCGGGCGGATTCTTTTATTGGGAGGCCGCATGGATTCCGGTGCCGGGCTGCGGCTGGGCATCCGATGACGCTATAGTATATATGGAAGAAAAAGGTCCGGGTGGAAACGAATGGGCTAATCAGGCATTGTTTGACTACGACGGCAATGCGCTGCCTGCACTGGAAGCGGTCAGGAATATTAAATTTTGACCGATGCAGTCGATTCTCTTGTTATAAGTTGAGGACGCAATAGGTTCTTGCTGACGGAAACATGATTAATCAGGGAATTTAGGGTATAGAAACCACATTTCCCAAGTTCCAGCCTGTCCTGCCTGATTGTAGTCAAGGGCGGATTTAGTTTGGCTGAAATCGGAATATCATCAAATCCGATGACACTGATGTCTTCAGGAATCTTTATATTGCGTTTCCTGCAATCTTCAATGACACCGGAAGCAAGAAGGTCGTTACCGCATATAATTGCTGTAGCGCCGAGATCAAGTAAGCCCGCAACATGATATTTGGCAGCGTCTGCTGAGAAATATGCGTATGGCATCCAATTTTCATCAAACGTAAGATTATGCGCTGACATGCTTTCTATATAAGCCTGTCGGCGCTGTTCTGTTATCATGGAGTGGGCGGAACCGTTTAGCAGCGCAATTTTACTGTGTCCGAGACTGATTAAATGCTCGATAGCGCTGTCAATGCCTTCGAAGCTGTCCGTGCCGACATAACCGACATTGGGATTCTTTCTTATATAATTATCAAAAAGGACCGTAGGCATGGTGGTGGTATTTAACTGCTCCATCCATTTATCCTGCAGCGCGAAGCCTAACATGAAAGCACCAACATATCCGTTTTTTAGCATATAAGTATCATACTTTTCATCCGACTGCAGAGAGGGTGTGACGGGAATTACGGTAACATCATAATGCTCTCTGTAAGCAAGCTGCTTAAATCCCAGAATAATATCATATCCAAACTGTTCAGGAGTTTCATAATCCATATTTTCGATGAAAATACAAAGCCTGCGGTTGTCTTTTGCCCGCATCTGTTTGGGAGTATATCCCATTTCGACGGCAGTATCCAGTACGCTTTGGCGCAGCTGTTCACTTATATCACTTGCTCCGTTCAACCCTTTAGATACTGTACCGACCGAAATACCCAATCTGTTTGCAATATCTTTGATGGTAGCCATTATTCTCATTCCTTTTTCTTGAAATTTTTTATTACGTATTACATAGTTATATAGGAAAACTGATTATTTTTCAAGGAAGTGTATACAGAATTGGTAAAAATATACAAAAATTAATAACTGAATTTATTTAAAGTGCAGAAGAAAGATTCAATAAAGAAAGGGGAGTTGACAAATTGAATAAAAAAATGTAACATTTATTATAACTACGAAAGTTTACGAAAAAACTACGCGAATGTTTTATACTTGATATTTACTACTAAATAGTGTAAAATCCAATTAAAATCAGATTTGATATAAGGTGTGGAAACACATTTTATATAGATTAACAAATCCAGAAAAGGAGAGGGAAATTTATGAAGAAGAAATTATTGGCAACATTACTTGCAGCATCAATGGTTGCTACATGTCTTGTTGGATGTGGAAACGACTCCGGAAACACAACGGGGGGGGACACAGGTTCTACAGCAGGTGACGCTGGTTCTACTAATGCAGGTGATGCTGGCTCTAGTGATGCAGGCTCATCAGCAGGTGGTACAGAGGCAGATGCTCCTGTAGAGTACGGCTCAGGTGAAATTAAAATCTGGGTATCCGAAGCTTTAGTAAACTTCACAAAAGAAAAGGCAGATTCATTTATTGCATCAAATCCGGATATGTCAGGCTATACAGTGACTGTTGAGCCTGTAGGTGAAGGTGATGCAGCAGGTAACATGATTACAGACGTAGAAGGCGGAGCTGATATTTATGCTTTTGCACAGGATCAGATTACACGTCTGGTTTCAGCAGGTGCATTATGCCCGGTTACAGGAGATAACGCAGACTTTGTTTCTACACAGAACGATGCAGGTGCAGCAAGTGCAGCAGTAGTAGGTGGTACAACTTTTGCATATCCTATGACATCTGATAATGGTTATTTCCTTTATTATGACAGCAGTGTTGTAACAGATCCTACATCTTTAGAGCAGATTATTGCAGACTGTGAAGCAGCAGGCAAGAATTTCTATATGGAAATCAACTCAGGTTGGTATCAGCCGGCATTCTTCTTTGCTACAGGATGTACACTGACATATGATACTGACGATGCAGGTAATTTCACAGCATGTAATATTGACTATGTATCCGATGCAGGTCTGGTAGCATTGAAAGAGATTATTGAGCTTAAAGCATCTCCTTCATTCCAGAATGGTTCTTCTATGAGCACAGCGGTAAACGTTGGTGCAATCGTAGACGGAACATGGGATTCAGAAGCAGTAAAAGGTGCATTAGGCGACAATTATGCATGTGCTAAACTGCCTTCCTTTACAGGTTCTGACGGTAATACTTATCAGTTGAGCGGATTCGGCGGATTCAAACTGTTAGGCATTAAGCCTCAGGAAGATGCAGGCAAATTGGCAGTATGTCATGCACTTGCACAGTATCTGACAGGTACTGACGTTCAGATTGCACGTTATCAGGCTGAAGGATTCGGTCCTTCCAACTTAACAGCACAGCAGGATTCAGCAGTTCAGGCAGACGAAGCTTTGTCAGCATTGGCAGAACAGCTTGCATTTACAATTCCTCAGGGAAATTATCCTGGCGATTACTGGACATTGGCAACAGCTCTTGGTGATGATGTTATTACAGGTACATTGAGCACATCTACAAGTGATGATGATTTGAAAGCAGCTCTTCAGGCGTTCCAGGATACTTGCGTTTCCTATGCACAGTAATTAATGATTTTATTGACCGAGCGGAGATTCCTATCTCTGCCCGGTCTCTTCTTATAAAGGAGGGATTTATATATGGGAAAAGATACGAATTCCGGAAGCGCAGAAAAAAAGAATAAAGGAAATTCGGTCGGAAAGTTTTTTAGCGGGGTTGGCGCCGATTTAAAAGAAATCGGTCTTACATTTACAGAGGGAGATTGGAAGACGAAAGTCTCCTATTTAATTATGGGTTTTGGACCCATTATGCGTAAGCAGTTTTTGAGAGGCTTTGCGCTTTTAGCAATGGAAGTGCTGTTTATTCTCTATATGGTTGGTTTCGGATGGAATTACCTGAAAGATATCGGAACATTGGGAACCGTTGCCAGAGTTATGAATGATAACGGAACATACAGCTATAATGATAACAGCTTTCTTATATTGTTGTATAGTATTTTGTCAATCATGGTTATCTGCCTGTTTATTCTTGTATGGAGAATGAATGTCAAGGAGAACCGGAATGAGGAGAAAAAGATAGCAGAAGGCAAGCCGTTGCCGACGATTAAGCAGGATCTTCACTCTCTTCTGGATTCCAATTTTGACAAGACACTATTGTTACTGCCGGTTTTAGGTGTATTTGTTTTTACAGTGCTGCCGATTATATTCATGATTTGTGTTGCATTTACAAATTATGATGCGAATCATCAGCCGCCTACCAATCTGTTTTCATGGGTTGGTCTGGAAAACTTTAAGAATTTGTTCTCATTCAGCACGACCGGACTTGGTTCTACATTCTTTACCGTGTTGGTATGGACATTGGTTTGGGCTTTCTTTGCAACATTCCTGACATATTTTCTTGGTATGGCTGTTGCAATTATGATAAATAAAAAAGGAATCAAATTTAAGAAATTATGGAGAACCATTCTGGTTATGACCATTGCGGTTCCTCAGTTTGTTTCTCTGCTGTATATTTATAAAATGTTTGCAAACGACGGTTTGATTAACACATACCTTATGAAATGGGGGTTGATTAGTTCTTATATACCGTTCTGGTCAAATCCGACGATAGCGAAGGTTCTGATTATCGTAATCAACCTGTGGATTGGTATTCCTTATACAATGTTGATTACAACCGGACTTTTGATGAATATTCCGGAGGATTTATATGAAAGTGCAAGAATTGACGGAGCAAATCCTTTCCAGATGTTCCGCAGCATTACGCTTCCTTATATGCTGTTTGTAACAGGACCGTTCCTGCTTACGCAGTATACCGGAAATCTGAATAACTTTAACGTAATTTATCTGTTGACACGAGGCGGCCCGCAGTCTATGGCACTTTCCAACAAAGCAGGATACACAGACTTGCTGGTTACGTGGCTGTATAAGATGACAGTTGATGATACGAATTACCGCCTTGCTGCTGTTATAGGTATTATGGTATTCGTCGTTACGGCAGTTATTTCACTGGTTGTATACAGTATCCTGCCGTCAGTAAAAGATGAGGAGGGATTCCAATAATGAGCGGTTCTATGAAAACAAAAAGAGCAATAAGTAATGCGATTACGTATGTTGTATTGGTCATTATCAGTATTATTTGGCTATTCCCATTCGCTTGTCTGATTTTACAGAGCTTGCGTTCATATAATGAGGGCGGCGGCGGAATGGTTGATTATCTGCTTCCCAAGCAGTTTTCATTGGATTCATACACGTTTTTGTTCAGTTCAGAATCCCAGTTTGTACGCTGGTACGGAAATACTTTGACAATCGCAATATTTGTAGCAGTGCTTCAGACTATTGTAGTATTATGCGTAAGCTATGCGTTGTCTCGTATGCGTTTTAAAGGACGTACGTTTTTGATGAGATTTTGGTTGATTCTGGGTATGTTCCCCGGATTCCTTACCATGATCTGTCTCTACTTCCTGTTAAAGCAGTTTGGATTGACACAGGCCGGAGCTATTCCGGGATTGATTCTGATTTCGGTAGCAAGTTCCGGTATGGGATACTACGTTATCAAGGGATATTTTGACACGATTCCCAAAGCGCTTGATGAAGCGGCAAGAATCGACGGTGCTTCAAGAGCAAGGGTATTCTTTACAATGATTATACCGATGTCGAGACCAATCATTATCTATGCAGCATTGACAGCATTCATGGCACCTTGGTGTGATTATGTATTTGCTTCCTACGTTGCGTTCGGACATTCAGACAGCTACAACGTAGCAGTTGCATTGAACAGATGGATATGGACCAACGATTATCAAGGATATTTCACAAGGTTCTGTGCGGGTGGTATTCTCGTAGCTATACCTGTTACAATCCTCTTCATGTGTCTGCAGAAATACTATGTTGAAGGTGTTACAGGCGGCGCTGTTAAGGGTTAATGAATGTAACTATACAATAAAAGTATACAAAACGGTGGTCGTAAGGGCTGCCGTTTTTGTATCTGGTTATTTCAAGACGGTCGTTGTACAATATAGACAAATCAACGCAGGTCCGCTTGCGCTACAGTTCAGCCGCAGCGGTACTAAGCTCGAAAGAACCTCGCTAAGTACCGGCGGCATCACAGTACCTGCTTATGATATTGTCTATATTGTACAACTTGGTTTTGGAATAAAGAGATTTGCAATAGCCTAGAATATCTATAGAGAAAGGTGCGGTTACTATTATGAAAAAGAAACGTTTTATAAATATAGTATGTATGTTTATACTTGTAGTTTCAATGCTGACAGGCTGTGGTAAGGATAATTCTGAAGTTGAAGGAAACCCGGACACTTCCAATACTGAGCTAGTGGAAGGTGTGGGCACTTCCGGTTCAGAGTCTGTGGAAGGTGTAGAATCTTCTGACTCTGAGTCAGCGGAAGGCATGGATTCCTCCGACGATACCATCTATGTATATGACTATGAGCAGGAACTCAACATTATTGATGATAATTACAGAAACTATTATGAAATCTTCGTTTATTCTTTTTATGATTCGGACGGCGACGGAATAGGGGATTTAAAAGGTGTCACACAGAAGCTTGATTATATTGCAGATATGGGATTTAACGGTATCTGGCTTATGCCGATCATGCCATCACCTACATATCATAAGTATGATGTGACTGATTATTATAACATTGATGAAGCATATGGGACGTTAGATGATTTCAAGGAGCTGGTTGATGAATGCCATGCACGTGGTATACGCCTGATTATTGACCTTGTTATGAATCATTCTTCGAGTCAGCATATGTGGTTTAAAGAAGCTGTTACTTATTTAAACGGACTTGGGGAAAATGAGGAGCCTGATTCATCAGTCTGTCCTTATGTGGATTACTACCATTTTTCAAAAGAACAAGTAAACGGTGACTGGTATAAAGTAAACGGGGCTTCATGGTACTATGAAGGCGTATTCTGGTCAGAAATGCCTGATTTGAATTTTTCAAGCGAAGCGCTGAAAAGTGAATTTGAAGATATCGCGAAATTCTGGATAGAACTTGGTGTAGACGGTTTCAGGATGGATGCAGCTATGCACTTCGAGGAAAGCGATATAAGCTTTAATACGGAAACCTTGAATTGGCTTTTCACATACTGTAAGAGTCTGAATCCGGATTTTTATATGGTGTCTGAGGTCTGGGCAAATGAGTCGGCGATTGCGTCATACTATGCCAGCATGACGCCCAGTATGTTTAATTTTGATGCAGGGGATGCGGAAGGTAAGATTATCAAAACCGCCAAGGGCGCTACTAAGGCAGAGTCATTTGTTCAGGTCATGCTAAAATATCAGGAGGATTTCTCTGCTTCAAATCCCGATTATATAGATGCGCCTTTTATCACGAATCACGACATGGGACGTGTGGCGAATGCTCTGCAGAGCAATGAGGATGACTTAAAGATGGCGTGTGGTATGCTGATGACCATGAATGGAAGCCCATTTGTATATTATGGTGAGGAAATCGGCATGAAGAGTAAGGGGACTAAGGACGAGAATAAGCGTCTGCCGATGGTATGGTCGGATACGGATACTACAGGAATTACCAACGGACCAAAGGACGCAGACTCAGGCATTACGATGTCATTCCCGGGAGTGGAGCAGCAGATTGCAGATAATTTTTCGCTTTTAAACTATTATAAACGTGCGGTCAGACTGCGTAATGAAAATCCCGAAATTGCCAGGGGAAAAATTGAAATTGTGGATTCCCTGACCGACGGCTATCTGGCATTCATTACCAAGACATGGGAGGACAGCGTAATAGGAATTGCTTATAATAACTCCGATGAGGAGATGACGCTTTCCCTGACAGGTTCAGGATATGAAGGTATGGCGATTCGCGGATACTTAACTCTGCATGGAGAAGTAATTACATTGGAAGACGGAACTCTGACACTTCCGGCAGATTCGATATGTATATTAAAGTAAACCGCGGCGATAGGTAAAGCGATAGACATAGGCGGTAAACATGGGCTAAAAATATGATTGAAAAATATGTTCTTTTAGTGTAAAGTAATATTATCGTTTTAATTATGTAAAAAGAAGGAGACGAAGGAAGGTTGAGTATGAAAGAAAGTACAAAAAAAACAGGGGGTTGGCGCAACAATAAGTGGATTCGCGCGGCAGTTCCCGCATTGCTGTTACACTGCAGTATCGGTACGGTATATTGCTGGTCGATTTTCAGTCAGGAAATAGCTGAGTATATTGGCTTTTCAAAAGGAGCGACAGAATGGGCATTCAGCTTTGCAATTTTTTTCCTTGGAATGTCTGCGGCGTTTCTCGGAAATGTAGTTGAGAAGGATATTCATAAATCCTCTTTGATTGCGGCTATCTGTTTCTCAGTCGGAATGGCGGGTACCGGATATTTCATTTTTTACGGCGGCACCCACAAGGGAAGTATGATTGCTCTTATCGGAATATACATATGCTACGGTTTTATCATGGGCGTTGGTTTGGGAACCGGATATCTGTCACCCGTTAAGACATTGATGCTTTGGTTTCAGGACAGAAAAGGTCTTGCTACAGGCTTAGCAGTTGCAGGTTTCGGTGCGGCAAAAGCGATTGCAAGTCCGATTATGCAGGCTATGCTGGATAATCTTGGAGATGGCGGAATATATAAGATGTTCCTGATTCTGGCGGTAGTTTACTTTGTTATGATGTTTGTAGGACATCTGCTTCTTAAGAAACCTGATGACTGGCATGAACCGCAGTCTAAGGAAGAGCGGAAGAGTATTATGTCCGTTATTAAGACCAGACCGGTCACCAATTATATCGGAATCTGGCTTATGTTCTATATCAATATAACCTGTGGTCTTGCATTGATTTCGCAGGAGAAGATGATTGTTAAATGTATAGGGCTTGCAGGTGCAGTCGGAATTATCTCCACAGTATCAGCCGTTTTCAATGCCGGCGGACGTCTTGGATTCTCTGCATGGGCGGATACTATGAAAGATAGAAATACGATTTATAAGCTTATATTTATACTTTCCATCGCATTTACGGGAATTGCGATTCTGACAAGCGGAATTAAGAACGGAGAAGGCAATATGCTTCTGACTATTCTGGTCCTGTGCCTCATTTTCGTAGTAAATGCGGGATACGGCGGCGGATTCTCCAATGTGCCTACATTGTTGTCCGATCATTACGGAATGGGAAGCATCAGTGCGATACATGGTATTACCCTTTCTGCATGGGCATTTGCCGGACTTACCGGTAACCAGATGGCTACATTTATAGTGAATCGTTTTGGAACGCCCGTAGAAATCGAGCATGCACTTTCAGATGGCGGCGTAGAAATGATTACAGTCAATCCGACCGGATATCAGACCGTACTGTACGCAACGATAGTGCTTTATATAATCGCTTTAGTAATCAGCCTGGTTCTTGTAAAACCTGCTGGTAAGGAAAAGGCGTAAATTGATACGTAATTAAGGTATTAAAGTGTACAACAAATAAAAGGAAGAGGGCTCATTGCTTGAAAATAAGCAGAGACGCCCTCTTCCTTTTATTTGTTGTACACCTGCAAACTACCTATAATCTGCTTGCTATATATTTGCAGCGCACCTTCAATCTTATCTTAATAAAAATGCCCTTTGTTCCTCAATCTCTGTCGGTATCTCTACCCCTGAATTCTTCATCTTCTGTGTCAGATTATCCATGTGGTGTAGCTTCTGTGAAAGTTTGATATCATAACGGTCCATCATTTCCTTATACAACGGATTTGCTTTCAGCTTGTTCCGTATTTCTTTTGAAAACGGACAATGAGTAAAAAGAATAGTACGCGCTATTTTGTTAAGACGCGGCGAACCTGCGCCCTCAAATACAACCCATGACAGATAATCTCTGACGTACATTTCCTTATAACTGTTCTTAGCCTTCTGCATAGCTATCTTAATCTTATCCTTGGCATCAGGTGATAAGTCTCTGTTCTTCTTATAGAACTGGATATAATCGAAATATTCGCTGGTAAGCGAAGGCTCCGAAACATCGTTCCATCTTGCACCCTGAATACGTTTGCACATTTCCCATCGGTATTCTCCGGTGAGACGGACCAGAATATTGTTTAAGTCTTCCATCTGGAAGATAGATACCATCATACGTGCCGGGGATGTACGTTTACGCCCCTCGATTTCCTGCCACATTACACCGCGGACACCCACATTAGGCATCAATATGATGTCAGGCAGTATTTCCACGTCAATAGATTCCTTGCCGATACCGATATCCGGTCTGGTGTAAAGTGTTTCCCGATAGTATGCACCGAAATCGATAGAGCGGATATTATCCAGACTCTTGTGTATTTTATCGGCAGATACAAGAGAGTCGGGAAGGTCTTTGAGTACATTGCTTTCCGAGAAGACCGGTGAATATATGCTGATACGGCCAAACGTCATTTTATTGACGCTGGCAACCATGTTATTAAGCTCGAACAGCACCTGTTCCTTCTTGTCGGTAAGCATTTTGGCTTCGTCAGCAGCAGCTATTTTTCCGTTTATCTTTAATTCGCGTACATAAGCTGGATAGTCGTTGTCAAATTCATTACGGCTAGGCACCTTACGTCCTTCATAAACAGCCTTTAGCCATTCATATACTGTATAGACACCGCGGCTTGGGTCGCTTGGCAGTGAGTCTACGATTGAATACAGGTAGGCGGCGTTTTCCAAGCCTGCCAGATTCTCATCCACATATCCGAAGTTGAAGAACATCTTGACTATTTTAGGAATATTTGAATCTGTAATACTCTTTAAAAATGCCTGTGAATAAACCTGATAGAAAAGTTTGGTAATTGTCAGACGTAACTTTCTGGAAGCGTCATCTGAACCATTCTTATCTGCCATCTTATTATATTTATCAATGCATGCCCTGAAATTGGTTATTATATCGTCACTGCATTCAGCATAAGACAGAATTGCATTCAGGGAATCGGTAAGATTAGCGGTTTCAACCGTGGAAGTCTGCTCCGAATGCGCTTCTGCAAGCTGGTCGAGAGAATTAAGCTTCTCTTTGTATTCGCTTATGCGCTTATTATACATTTCTCTGTCGATTGAATCCTGACTTTCCAACTGAATGATCATCTTGCTGATTGCAGCAATGATGGATGTGGAATCAGCATCGTTCGAGCCAATCCTGTACAGCATGCTTGTATATAAATCGAAGAAATCAAGATGATTTTCATTCATAAGCAGATAAGCAATTTCTGACTTATATTCGTACATAGCACGGCAGATAGACAGCACATGGCGAACGTCGTGGCTGGAGTTTAAAAGCATGCCGCGTATAAAGTCTACTTCCTTTGTTTTGTCCGGAATGCTTTCAACCAATCGCTGTAGCTTTGTATAATATCCCGGCAGCCAGCCGGGTACTTCTTCTTCCAGAACGAGTTCAGCTACCGATTCAAGTTCGGGAAGTACTCTTGCGGTCAGTCCATGTCCGGCACAGAAACGGCAGTACTCTGAGTAGCTTTTCTGCAGATATTGATAAAAATTATCACAGTCAAACCGCATCATTTCATATTGGTCGATTACATCGTGAATCTGTCTGAATAATGATGATACGATTAAATTGGTTAAATCGGATTTGGCGCCAAGAACGGTGGCTAAGCGTTCTCCTGTACAGGGATATGATGCAAGAGCCGTATCTTCTACCGCCTGATAAGTAATAACATATGAATCATAATTAATCCCGCAGACGCCTATTACATCGCCTTTGCGAAGATAAAATTCGCCTCCCGGATATGAGGCGCGTACAGAACCTTTGGTAATTACATGTAAAGCAGTAAGTGCCTGACCGCTCTGGACGAGCATGGTTCCGGCAGGGTATTCTTTGACTGCCATTTATATTCCCCCTCCTTATGCTGCATTATGCTATAGGAAATTCATACCGGATTTAATGCCGGTAAGATATATTATAAGACGTTTTGATGATAAATACAAGAAAATACCATACTTTTTTAGTGATATATCCCGAAAAAAGAAATTAAAAGAATAGGATTTTCTACTGTACTTTTAGTTAGAATATGATAAAATATTTATAATGTGTGTACTGTTTCGTGTGCATTTTTGCAAGTCATTTTATATGTATGCGGGGAGGTTTGTATCGATATATGTCAATGGAAAAAGATGATATTGAATACAGAAGACGTGTTGTTAATGAATACAGACCCGATGTGGAGCGGCTGGTAAGATATCTGCCGTGGCTGGAAGAAAAAGCGGGAAGAAACGTTTCAGAGAACTTTGAAGGTTCGGGAATCGCGGAACATTCTATTCCGTTTCCTGTTTATGATTCCACGTTGCTTGGTTTTGTCAAAGATGCACAACAGACTAAGCTTTTAGACCGTAATTATTTATACACATATTCGAGACATAAAATAAGAACTGTTCAGGACGAGCTAAAGGCTATCTCGCAGGCGGACATCACGCAGATGGATATACTTAAAGGGATTCTCTCCAAATACGTAATGGGAGGGATGACGAAGGGAAGGATGTGGACGGAAGCAGTGCAGAACCGCATTTTCCTGAAAGTTGTACAGAAGATGAAGGAGAATTTGGATTTTTGGGGTTGAAGCTTACGCTTTAGATTAATTTGTATAAGGAAGGTATTATGGGAGAAAAATCAGTACAGAAGAAACAATACATATTAGAAACGGCGCGGAAGGTATTCGTGGAAAAAGGATTTAAAAACGTGACTATGAAAGATATAGTGGAGGCTTGTGAGATCAGCCGTGGGGGACTGTATCTGTATTTTGGCAGCACAGAGGAGATTCTGCTTGAGATTCTGAAACAGGAGGCGGGTGAAACGGATGACGTCTTTACCAAGAGCCTTACCGAAGAAGACTCGGCAGCGGACATCCTTACTTTATTCCTGAAAGAACAGAAAAGAGAGCTGCTTCATAAAAATAATAACCTGACAATGGCTGTTTACGAGTATTCTTTTGCCAATGAGGATAAGAAGAATTCAATACTGCGCAAGCAGTTTGACGCTGGTGTTAAGGTTATAGAGAAGCTGATTGAAATCGGAATCGCATCTGGGGAGTTTTACTGTGAAAACCCAAGAGGCGCTGCTTTTAATATTATGTATGTACTGGAAGGAATGAAGATTAATTCCCAGACAATGGGTATTACAGAAGCTATGGTTGATGAACAGCTTCTTTATATAATGGAAGGATTAATTGTAGAATAATGGTGAAAAAATGAGCAGGCGAGAATACGGAGGAAGCAATTCATCATGGGAAATGTAAAACGCATCTATGTAGAAAAGAAAGAGCCCTATGCGGTAAAGGCAAAGGAACTGAAGGAAGAAATCGGAAGCTATTTAAGTATTACAGGCGTGAAGGATGTGAGGGTATTTATCCGCTATGATGTGGAAAACGTACCTGAAGATGTGTTCGGCAAGGCATGCAGAACCGTCTTTTCCGAACCGCCTGTAGATATTTTATATGAGGAAAAAATAGATATCCCGGAAGACGGAAGAGTGTTCAGCGTGGAATTCCTGCCGGGACAGTTCGACCAGAGGGCGGACTCCGCGATTCAGTGTGTGGAGTTTTTAAGCCCCGGATTACAGCCACATATTAAGACGGCTGTTACCTACCTTATAACAGGACAGATTTCAGATGATGAATTTGAAAAAATAAAGGCTTACTGTATTAATCCCGTGGATTCCAGAGAGACTGATATGGTTAAACCCGATACGCTGGTTACGGAATATGACGAGCCGGCGGATGTGGCGGTATTTGAGAATATGCCTGAGCGTGAAGATTTTATCGATATGCCACAAGCGGAGTTAAAAGAACTTTACGATTCTTTAGGGTTAGCTATGACCTTTAAGGATTTCCTGCATATCCAGAATTATTTTGCCGGTGAAGAGAAAAGAAATCCGACTATGACGGAAATCCGTGTGCTTGACACATATTGGTCCGATCATTGCAGACATACCACTTTTTCTACGGAGCTTAAGGATGTTGAATTTGATGAGGGATATTATCAGAAGCCTATAAGAAAGACTTATGAGAATTATCTTACAACCAGAGAAGAACTTTTTGCAGGAAGAAAAGATAAATTCGTCTGCCTGATGGATTTGGCTCTGATGGCAATGCGTAAGCTGAAAAAAGAAGGAAAGTTGGACGATATGGAGCAGTCCGATGAAATCAATGCATGTTCCGTAGTAGTTCCGGTGGAAATGGACTACGGCAACGGCCCTGAGACCGAAGAATGGCTTGTATTTTTCAAAAATGAAACCCACAACCATCCTACGGAAATAGAGCCTTTCGGTGGTGCGGCGACCTGTCTTGGCGGCGCAATCCGCGACCCACTCTCAGGCAGAGGCTATGTATATCAGGCAATGCGCGTAACGGGAGCGGCGGACCCTACAGTACCCGTAGCGGATACATTGAAAGGAAAGTTATCCCAGAAGAAACTGGTTCGCGGTGCGGCAAGCGGTTATTCTTCTTATGGAAATCAAATCGGACTGGCAACAGGTCTGGTTAAGGAAATATATCATCCCGATTATGTGGCAAAGAGAATGGAAATCGGTGCGGTAATGGGTGCGGCGCCGAGGAAAAATGTCATTCGTGGCAATTCAGACCCTGACGATATAATTATCCTTCTGGGCGGCAGGACAGGACGCGACGGCTGCGGCGGAGCTACAGGCTCTTCCAAGGTGCATACGGAAAGCTCCATAGAAACCTGCGGCGCCGAGGTACAGAAAGGTAATGCTCCTACGGAACGCAAGATTCAGAGATTGTTCCGCAGAGAGGAAGTAAGCAGATTAATTAAGAAATGTAATGATTTCGGAGCAGGCGGCGTATCTGTGGCAATCGGAGAGCTGGCTGACGGTCTTATAGTGGATTTGGATAAGGTTCCGAAGAAATATGCCGGCTTAGACGGTACGGAGCTGGCTATCTCGGAGTCTCAGGAGAGAATGGCGGTAGTCGTTTCACCAAAAGACGTAGATGCTTTCCTTGAATATGCGGCGCAGGAAAATCTGGAAGCTGTCGAAGTAGCGGTTGTTACGAAAGAACCTCGGCTTATACTTAAATGGCGCGGTAAGGAAATAGTGAATATCGCCAGAGCATTCCTTGATACTAACGGAGCGCATCAGGAGACTTCCGTGCGCGTTAATATGCCGGAACCTGAAAATAATTATTTGAAGAAAATTGCTAATTCTGAGACAGAAGCGGCATTGGCTAAAGGTGATGTGAAAAAGGCATGGCTTACACTTCTCAATGACCTGAACGTGTGCTCACAGAAAGGTCTTGTGGAGATGTTCGACGCTTCGATTGGCGCGGGCAGCGTTTATATGCCATATGGAGGAAAATATCAGCTTACCGAAACACAGGCAATGGTTGCCAAACTGCCTGTATTAAAAGGTAAGACAGATACAGTGACGATGATGAGCTATGGCTTCGACCCATATCTGTCAAGCTGGAGCCCATACCATGGAGCAATATATGCGGTAACGGAATCAATGGCGAAAATCGTCGCAAACGGCGGCGACTATAAGAAGATTCGCTTCACATTCCAGGAGTATTTCAGACGTATGAGTGAAGAAGCGGAACGGTGGAGCCAGCCTTTTGCGGCGCTGCTGGGAGCTTACGATGCGCAGGTAGGCTACGGACTTCCGTCAATAGGCGGCAAAGATTCCATGTCCGGTACTTTCAATGATATCGACGTACCGCCGACTCTGGTATCATTTGCGGTAGATATCGGCAAATCGCAGAACATCATAAGCCCTGAACTTAAAAAGGCGGGAGATAAGCTGGTTCTGTTTAAAATTGCGAAAGACGAGTACGACCTGCCTGTATATGAGAATGTAGTGCAGGTATATGATAAAATTATGACGCTAATGTCAGAAAAGAAGATTGCAGCAGCATATGCTCTGGATTCAAAAGGTGTAGCGGCAGCAGTCAGCAAGATGGCGTTTGGTAATAAACTCGGAGTTGAGATAGACAAGAGCATTGCCAAAGAAGAACTTTTTGAAAACGGTCTGGGATATATTATCGCAGAGATGCCGGCAGAAGCTGTAGAAAATGATTATATAATCATCGGTACGGTGACAGAAGAACCTGCATTTGTATACGGCGATGTGAAGATTACAATGGACGAGGCGCTTGAAGCATGGACATCCAGACTGGACAAGGTATTCCCTTATACGGCTGAAAAAGATAAGAGTCAGGTAGAGTCTTGTGTATACGAAACTAAAGAAATCTATGTTTGCAAAAATAAAGTAGCAAAGCCTACGGTATTTATTCCCGTATTTCCGGGTACAAACTGTGAATATGACAGTGCCAAAGCCTTTGAAAGAGCGGGTGCGGATGTTGTGACAAAGGTATTTAAGAATCTGACGCCGCAGGACATCGACGAGAGCTTTGCATTATTTGAAGAAGCCATAGGGAAGGCGCAGATTATCATGTTCCCCGGAGGTTTCTCTGCCGGTGATGAGCCTGACGGTTCAGCAAAGTTCTTTGCTACGGCATTTCAGCATGAGAGAATGAAAGAAGCGGTCATGAAGCTCTTAAATGAAAGAGACGGACTGGCGCTTGGTATCTGCAACGGTTTTCAGGCTCTTGTTAAGCTGGGACTTGTACCTTTCGGTGAGATTGTTGGGCAGAAAGAAGATTCTCCTACACTGACTTTTAACACCATTAACAGGCACATCTCCAAGATGGCATATATTAAAGTAGTTTCCAATAAGTCTCCTTGGCTTAAAGGCGCTGAACTCGGCAAGACTTATGTAAACCCTGTATCACATGGAGAAGGGCGCTTCGTAGCTCCTAAGGAATGGATTGATAAATTGTTTGCAAATGGACAGGTTGCAACCCAATACGCAGATATTGATGGCAATATATCCATGGATGAAGAGTGGAATATCAATGGCTCCTATGCGGCGATTGAGGGTATAACCTCTCCTGACGGACGTATATTCGGTAAGATGGCGCACTCCGAGAGAAGAGATGCGGCTGTAGCCGTGAATATCTATGGAGAGCAGGATTTGAAGATATTTGAATCGGGAGTGGAGTATTTCAGGTAACGAATTAGAATGACCTTGTAGCAAGGAACCCCCTTTCTATGAGGTCGTTTTTATTTGGAGAGAAAAAGCCTTGAAAATAAAGGAAATTCAGTCATTTAGATGCAACAGATAAAGAAACTTTTATACTGCTTGGCAAAAATTTTATTATTTCTAAATAAACATCTTTTTTAATTTCATATTCAATGTTGTTATAGTCTCTTTGAGAAATGTCCTTACTTAATATCATTATAACTTTATATGTATCCTTTGAAATCTTTGATAGTGCTTTTAACTGTGCAGATTTTGGAAACAACAAATTAGGCTTTCCTTTATTTGGATAATCATATCCGATAATACCAAGATTATTACCAGTGCCTATTTTAAAAATATATTCTTCTGGACATCCAATTGCATAACCTATTTTTATTTGATTTGCCTTTTCAATAAAATCAAAGACATTTTGCATAGCTGTACTTTTTTCCTTTATTTCAGAAAAACTATGAATAGATGAAACTTTTTCAGATATGTCTTCTCTGTTTTTGCATTTCATATAAGTATCATTTTTACCATCATTACTGTCATCTTCTAAATTGCAACCCAATAAATGCCAAAATGAACTTTGCTTTATTATAACTTCTGCAAATTTATAATTATTTTTAGAGCCAAAAGCAATTAAATAACTTTTTCCACATAGCTTATCATAAATTTGTATAGATTCATGTAGTATTTTCATTATCCCTGGTGTAATCATATATGCCATCCTGTGTATAACAAACGCTACCACGCTTCGAGAGCCAGCTTATTGTAATAGAACAAAGGGATTGTGTATTGCAACAATCCCTTTACTGGAAATATCTGGTTTTAATGTCGCTCCCCGACAGATTTTATAAGCCTCTCACTTATTCGGTATTTTAAGGAAATTATACAAAATGTAGTAATCCCTTTCGCTACTTGCGACTGCGGTAGTTTTTAACGATGCCAGCACATCGCTGCACGCTCCTTATGCAGATGTCCGAAAAACGGAAAGAAGTCTCACTTCTTTGGCAATATAAGAAAACTATGTTTTCTCATTTATTATTATACATAATTTTTCTTGAAAATATATTGTAATATTACACAAAAATGAAGAGTCAGAATAATGCAAATTGTTTACGTTGTAGTATTTGTATCTATAATATTGCTTTAATATTCCTTTTTATTGTAAATACTGACAGTTAAAGGATAAGATATGCAAAAGGCAAGCAGTGAACAGCTAATTAACACACTCACCCCCATTAGGATGGTAGGTATTCCCGGACCAAACAGCTCATTAAATAGTTCATTAGTCACAGTAACAATTATCCAATCAATACCAATTGCGCAGAGTAAGGTAATCACTAAAAATACATCGCTTCTTTCTGCGCCTCCTAAATAGAAGAGCGGGAAAAACATTGCCCCCATAAAAAGACTTATGCTAATCCCCAACACCGCCATTGAGAGTGCGTCAATAGGTTGGTCAAAGGGACAGCCATGCAAAAGCCATGATAAGCCGATTTCTATTTCGACAAAAAGTGTTCCTACAAGCATCCAGATTATTTGATTGAAAAAATAACTCTTTACAATGTCTGCCCGCTTTACAGGCAAGGTTAATTTATATTTTCCCCATTTAGAAACAAACTCGTTTTTAACAACGGCAATAGCATTTACAGAAAAACCGACAATACCTATCATCCCATAGCCTATCTGAAAAGACTGACTGCGTACGGCAACGATAAAAATTCCTATTATGAGCATAAAGACAGAAAATACTTTTGCATTTGCCCAAACGGTAAAAAAATTGTTTTTAAGTAATCCTCTCATACTCGTTCCCCCTTTACCAATAGCAGCATGATTTCATCAACCGAAACATGGTCTACAACGACATCCCTGTATTTACGCTGTGCTTCTTTCCCATTAGAAACTAAAACGTCAGTCTGAAAGTCCCGCTTCCGATAAGCTATGATATCGCTGGGGTTTAGTGCAAGAAATTGGCTTTCCTTGCAGCGCATAACGGCATAATTATAAACCAAATCATTTTTGGAAGCGGTCATAATCAGTTTTCCGTTATGAATAAACGTGATATAATCCGCAACTTTTTCCAAATCGCTTGTAATATGGGAAGATAAAAGAATAGAATGGCTTTCTTCCTGCACAAATTCAAGGAAAACATCCAGAATATCATCGCGCATGACAGGGTCTAAGCCGCTTGTTGCTTCGTCCAAAATCAATAATTGCGGGTGATGTGACAAGGCAGCTGCAATAGCCAGCTTCATAGACATTCCTCTGGAATAATCTTTGATTTTTTGTTTAGCAGGTAGATGAAAGTCATCTAAGTATTTCCTGAATAAAGCATTATCCCACTGTTTATAAAGGCTTTCCATGACTTGTGATAACTGCGTTGCAGTCCAAAAGCCGGGAAAATTATCTCCGTCGTAAACCACGCCGATTTTCTCTCGTATATCCGTATCTTCATCTGACATTTCTTTGCCAAACAATTTTATGGTTCCATAGTCTTTTTTGACCGTATTCAAAATACAGCCGATTGTCGTAGTCTTACCCGCTCCGTTTTCGCCCACGAAGCCCATAATAGCTCCATATGGCAATGAAAAAGAGAGCTTATCCAATGTAAAATTCGATTTTGGAAATGCCTTTGAAATCTGTTGTAATTCTAAAATGTTCTCCATGTTAAGGTCAACGCTCCTTTCTCACTATTCGTTCTCTTTATAGAATAAAGTTAACAGCTCCGTCAATTTTTCAAGAGAAATATTACTCATTCGCCCAATTTCAGCGGCTGCCTGTAAATGCTCCTCGGCTATACGCTGTTGTTCCTCCTGATAAAATTCTTTATTCCGTGCCGATACAAAACTTCCCCTGCCAACCGTAGTTTCGATAAATCCGTCCCTTTGTAAATCTTCATAGGCTTTTTGTACGGTGATAACGCTCACATGGATTGATTTCGCCAAGGCACGCATCGAGGGTATTGTATCACCGGATTGTAATTCACCGCTCATTATCATTGCCTTAATTTGTGATGTAATTTGCTCATAAATCGGTTTATTAGCATTGTTACTGATAATGATTTCCATGGTAGGTCACCTCTGTCTCATAAGTGTACTTATTGTACAAGTACATTATAACACGTATGCAGTGATTGTCAATAATGTAGCGGAAAGTCAGTTAGGTATTCTGTAACATACTAAGTATCATAAAAAATCGTACTTGTAAAATCACAGAAAGCAGTCATATAATTAAAGCAGTTCAAAAATGTGACCAAGGAGCATTCAAAAATGGATCAACAAACAACACTTGAGGAGCGTTTCGGACAGTGCCCTTACGCAACGGCTCAAAGCCTTATTTCCGGGAAATGGGCAGTGCTAATTCTCTTTTACCTCGAAGAAGGACCTATTCGCTTCAATGAGTTACTTCGCAAGATGCCCAAGATGACCCATGCAACTCTGTCCGTTCAACTCAAATCGCTCGAAGAGTACGGGCTGGTTAAGCGTGTTCAGTATGAATCCATCCCGCCGAGGGTAGAGTATTCCCTCACTGAGATTGGCAGGAAGTTTCACCCTGTTATCGCTGCTATGGAAACTTGGGGAAATGAATATATTGCTCAAATGAACGGAGGTGCCATCCAATGAACATGACAGGAGGGGTTGTTTACCGACCTCCATATGAAGCAGATTCGCTTCTTCTGCAAGTGACACTTGGCTGCAGTCACAATAAGTGCACATTCTGCTATATGTATCCGGATGTGCAGTTTACTGTCTGCCCAATGGAACAGATAGAAGCAGATATTGAGAAAGCTGCGAGGTACTGGCCTGATGCCGACCGTGTATTCCTTGAGCATGGCGACGCTTTTGTTCTTTCATCGAATCGCCTGATGCAGATTGCTGATGCTATTCACTACAAATTACCCAATGTGGAGACAATCGCCATGTATGCCTCTATTCAGAACATCAAACATAAGGCCGATGCTGAGCTTCGCAGTCTTCGTAACTGCGGAATCAATGGGCTGGATATCGGTGTGGAAAGCGGACTTGATGCGGCGCTCAAATACATGAACAAAGGACATACGGCCAAAGAAGCGCAGGAACAGCTTCTTCGCCTTACCAAAGCTGGGATAGACTACAGCTTCAACGCAATCCTTGGCTGTGGCGGAGCTGATTTATGGAGGGAGAATGCTGAGGCAACCGCTGATCTTATTAATGCGGTTCAGCCCCATCTCCTGTTTATCGGAACCTTGCATGCCCAGCCTGAATGCCGATTATACAAAGACATGAGAAGCGGTGCTTTCATGGAATGCACTTGCGGTCAGCTTTTGGATGAGCAGAAGCAGCTAATCAGTCGGTTAGATTTGAAGAACACCTATTACTTTGGCTCGCACCCATCCAACCTTGTGCCCATGCAGGGCAAACTGCCAAAACATAAACAAGAAATGCTTGTGGCAGTGCAGGAAATGCGTGAACAACTTCGTCACCAACTTGATGAATATCCGGTTCGCGGCGGAGAGGGTTCTGTTTTGAACCAATAAAAACGAATTTAAGGAGGAAATAATCATGGCAGAAACATTAATTACACTTAAGACGCGCCGTAGCTGCCGCGCCTACAAACCTGAACACGTTGAGGACGAGAAGCTCAATGCAATCATTGAAGCCGGAACTTATGCTGCAACCGGAATGGGAAAGCAGTCTCCGATTATCCTTGTCGTTAAGGATCAGAAAGTCCGCGATAAGCTGGCAAAAATCAATGCAGACGTGATGGGTGCGGAGATTGATCCATTCTATGGTGCACCGGAACTTCTGGTGGTACTGGCAAATAAAGAAATCCCGACATATATCTACGACGGCAGCCTTGTGATGGGTAATATGATGAACGCGGCAGCTGACCTCGGTATTGCAAGCTGCTGGGTGCATCGCGCCAAGGAAGAGTTTGAGAGTGAGGAAGGCAAGGCTATTCTTAAAGAGTACGGCGTCGAGGGTGATTATGAGGGTATTGGAAACCTGATTCTCGGATATGCTGCTGAGCCTGCTGATGTGGCTGCGCTGAGAAAGGCTGACTACGTTTTCAAAATATGACAGTATCTTTTCTTTTTACCGAACCTGTTTAAAGATATTTTGTAAAGAAAAAGGCATCTTCACTCTGAAAATGCCTTTTTTAAATTATAAGTGTACTTATGGTACAAAATGCATATAACGCGTATGTGGTGATTGTCAATAACCTCGCTATTGTGATGTCGGACACTTTCTGGTAAAATACATATATCGGCAATATAAAAGACATTGCAAAAGATAATACATAGATTGCTGCCGGGTTCATTTGAAGTGAATGGCAGCACTTGGAAAAAGTATATATTAGGATAGATAAAAGGAGGAAGTATAATGGAAAGATATCTTGGAGAAAACACACCTAAGCTTGGATTTGGACTGATGCGCCTTCCCAAGCTTGCCGATGGCAGTATCGACATCGAGCAGACAAAAGTGATGGTAGACCTGTTTATGGAGGCAGGGTTTACATATTATGATACTGCGTATGTATATGATAACGGTGAATCGGAGAAAGCGGCAAAGGCTGCGCTTGTAGACCGATACCCCAGAGAGAGCTACACTTTATGCACCAAGCTGTGTGCATGGATGGGTGAACATAGTGAAAAGGCTGCCAAGCAGCAGTTTTATACAAGCCTTGAGCGCACCGGAGCGGGATATTTTGATTACTACCTGCTTCATGCGCTGCAGCGCAGCAACTACAAGGTATATGATGAATATCATATATGGGATTTTGTAAAGGAACAAAAGGAAAAGGGACTTATTAAGAATTACGGATTTTCATTCCATGCAGACCCGGAGCTTTTGGAAGAGCTTTTGAATGACCACCCTGACGTAGATTTCGTGCAGCTGCAGATAAACTATGCCGATTGGGAGAATCCGGGCGTACAGGCGCGTAAGTGCTGGGAGATTGCTCGTAAGCACGGTAAGTCCATTACTATAATGGAACCTGTCAAGGGCGGTGCGCTGGCAGACCCGGTGCCTGAGGTGCAGGAAATATTAAAGACAGCCAACCCTGATGTGTCCCTTGCATCATGGGCAGTCCGCTTTGCAGCATCTTTGGACGGCATCATTACGGTGCTTTCGGGTATGTCTAACATCGAACAGATGAAGGACAATATTTCCTACATGAAAGACTTTAAGCCGCTTAGTGAAGAAGAACAGTCAGTTATCCGCAAAGCGCAGAACGTGCTTGAGGGAGATAAAGCAATCCCTTGTACAGCATGCCATTACTGTACGGAGGGATGTCCTAAGAATATCCCTATTCCGGAGATATTCTCGGTGAAGAACCGCCAGAGGGGTAATGCTGAATTCCGTGGCAGAAGGGAATACACGATTGCTACTGAAGGAAAAGGCAGGGCTTCTGATTGTATCGAGTGCGGTCAGTGTGAAAACGCATGCCCGCAGCAGATTAATGTCATTACCCGCCTGAAAGATTGTGTGGCGCAGTTTGAACAGGAATAAAAAGAAAGATAGAATAAATGATAAGACAGATTAAGTATTTTCAAGCCGTTGTCCGTAACAACAGCTTTTCGGAAGCGGCAGAAGAATGCCATTTTCCCAATCAGCAATCTCTCAGCAGATACAGGCACTAGAGCGGGAGTTAGGATTTACTCTGCTTCAGCGTAAGGGGCGTAAATTTGAGCTGACGCCCGCAGGAGAGTTTTTCTATAAAAAAAGTCTTGTGCTGGTTGCCGATTATGAGCAGATTGTTAGAGAAGCAGGCAGACTTGCCGGAGGGGAACAGGAGTGTCTTAAGGTGGGATTCTTACGCTGTTACAGCGGACAGGAATTTCATCTTGCTTTGGAGGAATTTGCGGGAAAGTATCCGGATATTCCGGTGGAGGTTTTCTATGGCAATCATGATGAACTGTATCATATGCTTCTGAAAAATGAGGTAGATTTAGCATTTAATGACCAGCGCAGGGCGTTTTCGGATGAATTTATGAATATGATCCTCACATCTTCAGTAACACATATTGAGATTGCAAGAAGAAACCCGATGTCTTCCTTGGACAAAGTTACGGTGCAGGAACTAAAGAATATGCCTTGTATCCTTGTATCATCAGAAGCGGAAAAAGAAACCGAAGCAGAATATTACCATACTATTGTCGGTTTACAGGGGGAAAAGCTGTTTGCCGATAATATGGAAGAGGCAAGGACACTTGTAATCAGCGGAAAAGGATTTATGCCAAGTGAGGGAACGCCCATAGAGGGAAGTCTTGGCACAAATATCGTGAGGATTCCGTTGTATCGTGGTGATGAGCCGCTTAGGCGGAATTATTGTGCTTTTTGGAAAAAAGAAAATGCAAAAAGGCTGTCGGAGGAATTCGCTGAAATTTTACGGAATAAATTTGAACTTTAAATAGTACATAAAAACATATAAAGGAATTATATAAATCAGAACCGTTTTAAGTCATAGTCTAAAACGGTTCTGATTTTTTACATTATAGGAATTTACGCCACAGCATAAATCATTCCAATGAGAATGCGGCGAGTTTGCCATAGGCATACTCTTATTCTCTTAATCGAGTGCGCTGGCACTCGATTTTGTATAAGAAAAACTTATTATATCATAATGAAAATCGAATTGATTGATAAGAATTATCTGGTTAGAATATAGACATAACAAAAAAACAAATCTGATAGGAGGAACTCAATGAAAGAACTTATTTTATATTTTTCACGGGCTGATGAAAATTATTTTGGCGGGAGTTTGAAATATATTGAAAAAGGAAACACAGAAGTTGTGGCAGAAAAAGCGGCTGTCATTACAGGTGCAGATTTGTTCAAAGTTGAACCTGTAAAGCCGTATTCCGCAGATTACAACACCTGTATTGAACAGGCGAAAAAAGATTTGCAAAGCGGTGTGCGCCCTGAAGTTGTAGCGATGCCTGAGAATATGGAACAGTATGATTTAGTGACAGTTATGTACCCTAATTATTGGGGAACAATGCCAATGCCCATGTTTACGGTTCTTGAACAGATTAATTTCGAGGGAAAAACAGTCCGTCCGGTATGTACCCATGAAGGCAGTGGAATGGGTAGAAGTGAAGCAGACTTAAAGAAGTGCTGTCCGGGCGCAGTCATCAAAAAAGGTCTTGCAATTCAGGGAAGCAGCGTGGGAAGATGCGATGCTGCTTTGAAAAAATGGCTGGAAGAGTGAGAAAGGGTATGGTTATTGTAATGAAAAACATTTCTACGAAATGTGAAGTAATGATTCTGACAGGAGCAGGTCAGATTGGAATGGCGATTGCAAGACGTATGGGATATGGAAAAAAGATTGTCATGGGTGACAAGAACTTAGAAAATGCGAAAGCGATTGCAGAAATTATGAATAATGCAGGGTTTGATGTAGAGCCTGTGGAAATGGATTTATCGTCACGGGAGTCTATTCTGCAGCTGATAGATAAGGCATTAAGCTACGGAGAGATTAAAATGCTCGTTAATGCTGCGGGAGTATCGCCAAGCCAAGCACCCATTGAAGCTATATTGAAAGTAGACTTATATGGCACTGCGGTATTATTAGAGGAAGTTGGAAAAGTGATTGCAGAGGGCGGCGTAGGCGTAACGATTTCAAGTCAGTCAGGGCATCGTATGAAACAGCTTACGCCTGAGGAAGATGAGCAGCTTGCTATAACGCCAACAGAAGAATTGTTAAATCTCGAGATTTTACAGCCTGAAAATATAAAGGACACACTTCATGCTTATCAAATCCATTTCTCCGGGAATTATTGTGACGCCGCTTGCCATTGACGAGTTCAACGGACCTCGCGGAGATTTTTATAAAAATATGTTTGCAAAATGTCCTGCGGGCAGACCGGGTACGGCGGATGAGGTGGCAAATGTGGCTGAACTTCTTATGAGTCCGGCTGGAGCCTTTATTACCGGAGCGGATTTCTTGATTGACGGCGGTGCAACGGCATCTTATTTTTACGGTCCGTTAAGACCGGAAAAGTAATAGATATAGAAAGGATTGCGATATTATGGAACAGGATTTCGTAAAGAAAAGCAAAAAATTCGGATTTGGATGTATGCGCCTGCCGATGCAGGGAGGAAATATTGATTTTGAAGAATGTAACCGTATGGTGGATGCTTTTATGGAAGCGGGATTTACTTATTTTGATACGGCAAAAGGCTACCTTGGAGGTTTGAGTGAAGTCGCTGTAAGGGAATGTGTTGTAAAACGTTATCCGAGGGAAAGTTTTACGATTACCGATAAGCTGACTATGAACTTTTTTGACAAAGAATCAGATATCAGAAAAGTATTTGAGGAACAGCTTGAAACCTGTGGAGTATCTTATTTTGACTATTATCTGATGCATGCGCAGGGGAAAGTCAATTATGAGAAATACAAAAAGTGCCGTGCCTATGAGGTGGCGCAGGAATTAAAGGCAGAGGGAAAAATCAGACATGTTGGCTTGTCATTTCATGATAATGCAGAATATTTGGATATGATCCTGACTGAACACCCGGAGGTTGAACTTGTGCAGATTCAGCTTAACTATGTAGATTATGATGATCCCGGAGTGCAGAGCAGAAAATGTCTTGAAGTTTGCGAAAAGCATAACAAGCCTGTTGTGGTCATGGAGCCTGTCAAGGGTGGAAGCCTTGTAAATCTTCCGTCTGATGCGGATAAAATTTTAAAAGGTCTGAACGGTGGGAGCAATGCAAGTTATGCAATCCGCTTTGCGGCAAGCTGCAAACAGGTATTTATGGTACTTTCGGGAATGAGCAGCTTAGATCAGATGAAGGATAATATCAGTGCCATGAAAGATTTTGAGCCGCTGAATGCGTCAGAATATGCTGCCATAGAAAAGGTATGTGAAATCTTTAAGGCACAGAATTTAATCCCATGTACCGCCTGTCGGTATTGTACGGATGGCTGTCCGAAAAAGATACTGATACCGGATTTGTTCGCAGATATGAACGCCAAGAAACAATACCGGGATTGGAACAGCGATTACTATTATAATCAGGTACATACACAAGGGCATGGAAAGGCAAGCGACTGCATTAAGTGTGGAAAATGTGAAAAAGCCTGTCCACAGCACTTAGAGATTAGAAATTTGCTGGAGAAGGTGTCGGAAGTGTTTGAAAAATAGGGATTGTTTATGCTTCCATTATACTGCAATTTGATACAATGCACCCAAGCGTGTGACTTTGGGTGCATTTTTACATTCGAGAGTGTGTGAACTCATGTTGATGACGCAATGTCAATATATGTAAAAGGAGAAAATAAATTTCACAAAATGTATTGACAAAGTGTCAGAATGGAATTATTATAATTATAATGACACTGTGTCAGAATAAAAATGAATAAAGGAGCGGATGAAAATGAAGAAAAATATCGGTTCACAATTAGCGTTGTACCCCATGCCGATTACAGTGGTCGAAGCGATGAATGGAGACAAACCCACATGGACGCTGGTAGCCCATGTAGGGATAATCGGACATGACAGGGTGCTTGTCAGTCTTGCTGCGCCGCACTTTATTAACGGAATAATCAAGCAGACCAGAAAACTTTCCATCAATATGGTGGATGAGGGAATCCTGCCGGAAGCGGATTATGCAGGAAGCGTAAGCGGGTCAAAAACGGATAAGTCGGAACTGTTTGCGTATGAGCTGGGAGATGCCGGAGCACCGGTCATAACAAAGTCGCCGCTCTCATTGGAGTGTACCGTGGAGGATATTTACAATACGCCGGGATTTGAGAGCTTTATTTGTACAATTGATAATACTTATGTGGAAGAAGAACATCTGAATGCCGATGGGAAAGTTAATTACCATACCTTAAAGCCCGTGCTGTTTGAATTCCCGACTTATGAATATTTAAAGACCGGGGACGTGCTTGGAAAGTGCCTGTCGTTTAAAGGAAACACAAAGGAATAGAGGAGAAAGATTATGCCAAAAGGGTCAATTGAACTTACAAATGCAAGAAGAGAGGAAATCATAGCAGCCTGTAAATCATTGTACAAAACAAAGGGCTTTAAAGAAATCACGATTAAAGATATAGCAGAGGAAACTTCTTTTACCCGTACATCTATTTATAATTATTTTGAGACCAAGGAAGAAATTTTCCTTGCCATCCTTCAGGAGGAGTATGAGTTGTGGGTGAAGGATTTGGATGGATTGGCTGCGGGGTATGAAACAATGAGCCGGGAGAAGCTTGCAAAGTCCCTGGCAGAATCGGTAGATAAAAGGGTGCTGCTACTTAAGATTATGAGCATGAACCATTATGACATGGAAGCAAACAGCAGGATGGAACGTCTGGTAGAATTCAAGCGGGCATATGGGGCATCCATCAAGGCAGTGAACTGGCTGCTGAAAAAATTCTGTCCGGAAATGACAGAGGGTGAAAGACAGGACTTCCTCTATGCCTTTTTCCCGTTCATGTATGGCATCTATCCATACACGGTAGTGACAGATAAGCAGAGAGAGGCGATGGAACAGGCAGATGTAGGGTTTGCATACTTTTCTGTTTATGAGATGACATACACTTGTGTGAAAAAACTGCTGGGGGTAAAGGAATAATGAACATATTGATTTTATGCGGAAGCCCCCACAGGGAGGGGACTTCCAATACACTTGTAAAAGAATTTATCAGGGGCGCAGAAGAGGCAGGACATAAGACAACAGTCTATGACTGCGCCCATGGCAATATCCACCCCTGCCTTGGGTGTGACTGCTGCGGCATGAACGGGGACTGCGTCCAGAAAGATGATGGGAACGAGATTCTGGAAAAGCTCCTTACGACGGATGCTGTGGTATTTGCAACCCCGGTTTATTATTTTGGGATGAGCGCACAACTGAAAATGATAATTGACCGTTTCTATGCCAGGAATGGCGCAATCACACAAAAAAGGATGAAAGCGGCGTTGATTGCCACTGCTTGGAACGATGACGAAATTGTCATGAAAGGTATCAAGACTCATTTTGACATCATTTTTGACTACCTGTCTTTCCGGAACAGGGGTATGGTTCTTGCAAAAGGAGCTGGGACGGTCGGAATGATGCCGAAGCGCTATTATACAGAAGCGTATGATCTTGGAAAATCAATATAGGAAAGGAGCAGGACATGAAATATACCAAATTAGGAAAATCAGATCTGACCGTGTCCCGCATCTGTATGGGATGCATGGGTTTCGGCGATGCAGGGGAAGGGCAGCATTCGTGGACTTTGGATGAGGAACATTCACGAGAAATCATTAAGAGAGGCATTGAGCTTGGCGTGAATTTTTATGATACAGCCATTGCTTATCAGAGCGGTACCAGCGAGCAGTATGTGGGGCGGGCACTGAAAGATTTTGCAAAACGTGACGAAATGGTGGTTGCCACAAAATTCTTGCCCAGGACACAGGAGGAAATAGAAACAGGCGTGTCCGGACAGCAGCATATTGAAAAAATGGTCAATAAAAGCCTTCAAAATCTTGGTATGGATTATATTGACCTCTATATTTACCATATGTGGGACTACCAGACACCGATTTATGACATAATGGAAGGACTGTCCAATGTGGTAAAAGCAGGGAAGGTGCGTTACATTGGTATTTCAAACTGCTATGCATGGCAGCTTGCCAAAGCAAATGCACTTGCAGAGAAAGAGGGGTTCCCGCAGTTCGTATCTATTCAGGGACATTATAACTTGATCTTCCGCGAGGAAGAACGAGAGATGACGCCTTTCTGCTATGAGGAGTATATTGCCCTCACACCATACAGTGCGCTGGCAAGCGGCAGGCTTTCCCGGAAACCGGGAGAGGACAGCAAGCGGCTAAAACAGGACAGCTATGCAAAATTTAAATATGATGCCACAAAGGAGCAGGATGAGGTAATCATCCGCCGTGTACAGGAGATTGCGGAAAAGAGGGATGTCACCATGACAGAGATTTCCCTTGCGTGGCTGCTTACAAAGGTAACATCCCCTGTGGTGGGTGCAACGAAATTCCATCATATTGAGGGAGCGGCAAAAGCGGTGGAACTGGAGCTGACAGAGGATGAAATACATTATCTGGAGGAGCCGTATGTGCCCCACGCACTGGCAGGAGTCATGGCACAGAACAAGCCTGAAAGTGTAAAGGAAAAACATGTATGGTCCACCGGAAACCAGAAAATTTAACAAAAAAAAGATGAAATAGAAGGAGAATTATAGTTATGAAAAAGATAGTGATGGCGCTGCTTATGGTAGCTATGGTGATATCTCTGACAGCATGCGGACAAAATGCCGGACAGGGTGGGAATACTTCATCAGACACTTTGGATAGGGAACAAAGTTCCGTGCCTACAGGGGGATCGGAAGCAGAATCCGTCCAGCTGGAAACCACAGGAGCACTAGAACCATCAGGGAACGCAAATTTAACAGGTACAGACGGTACAGAAGCAGCCGATATCCAGAATGTTCCGGATGAAGAAGGGAGCAAAGTTTTAGTAGCGTATTTTTCAGCAACAGGGACAACCAAAGGGGTTGCGGAAATCATAGCAGGAAATATGGGCGCGGATATTTATGAAATCGTGCCTAAAGAACCTTATACAGATGCAGATTTGGACTGGCATGATGACAGCAGCCGCAGTACCATTGAAATGAATGACAGCTCATCCCGGCCTGAGATTGATGGCGCAGTGGAGGATATGGAACAGTATGATATCGTGTTCATAGGTTATCCGATCTGGTGGGGTGAGGCACCAAGGATTGTGAGCACATTTATGGAAAG
>JAIDPH010000222.1 GCA_029062885.1 Lachnospiraceae bacterium | reverse complement strand
CAGGCATTGTTCCTCAAAGTTGATATCCTGCCAAGTCAGTCCTGCCACTTCCCCAAGCCTGAGACCTGTGAAATAGGATATCTGTACAGGCAGGATTGCGTCTTTGCTCAGCTTGCCAAGCTGTGCAATCAGCTTTTGGTACTGCTCAAATGACAGTGGCTTGACCTTGCCATTGTCGGTGTCTGTTTCTTCCGCAAACAAGTCCATATCGTCCTTTTTATGCCTCATGACTACATACTGCATAGGATTGAATGTAATGTACTGTTTCGGGAACACCGCAAAGCGGAATGACTGCTGTAATACTGCGGAAAATGCCTTTACATAGTCTTTGGAATACCCTTTGGAAACAAAATCTTCAATCGTGCCTCCAAAAGACATGATATCCATGAACTGCTGTAAATGCCCCGAAGTAACCGTTTTGAGTTTTCGTCTGCTTACAGGGTGCTGTTTGATACGGTTGATCGCCTGAAGATAAGTACCGACAGTGCCATTGCTTAATGTGCCTGTCTTTAATTCTTCCTCTGCCCATGTGTCAAGTAGCTGCCCAAGCGTGATATTGTCCGCCTTTGCAATGAATTTCTTGCTTTCGTAGTCCTCCATTGCCTGCCTTAACAGCTTTTCCGTTTCACTCTTGCTTTCTGTTCCTGCACATTCTTTCTGTACCAGATTCCCGCTTGCGTCCTCCACATAGAAGCGGTAGTACCATTTTTTTCCTTTCTTCCGTACTGATCCTTTTGCCATAATCTTTTCTCCTTTCAATGAACGCATTTCTGCGTATGTAATTCATTGAACAGATATGGCAGTCGGAACTGATGAAATGCTTTCTGCTGATAAGGATAGCATAAAATCTGCTGTCCTTCCATACCTAATCGGGATCTTCCTCTGATAAAAGATTGGAAAGTCTTGCAGCGGCGGCATCAGGATTTTTGGAGTAGAGCCTCACTATGTCGCCCATATCATTAAGGGCATTTACTGTGTGGGTAATCTCCCGAAGGAACATGATTTCATCATATTCCCTTCCCGATTCAAATCCCATTGTCTTTGCAAACTTGGCGCTTTCCTTGCTTCCTTTAAACTTCCTGCACGCAAGACGGAAAGAGTCCACAAACGATTCATATTCCTGCAGCATCAGCAACAGTAAGTCTTTTGAAAAGTCTGATTCGGAAGTTTCCATGTCATAAGGCAGCTTTGAAAGAATGGAGGACATGGCATCACGGATTAACATTTCCTTTTTATCCGTAATGTCAGATTCGTATTCCTCCGTTTCGCCTTTTAACCACTCTACGGAAACATGGAGGGCATCTGCAAGACCGTCAAGGACGAGTTTCTTGGTGTTGTCAATCGTTCCTGCCTCATACCTCTGGATAGTAGATGCGGTGACACCCATTTTTTCAGCAACATAAGGCTGGTTGACGCCCAGTTCCAATCTCCGCTGTTTTGCCCTGCCGCCGATTATCCGGCGCAGCTCTTTGTCTTTCATGTTGGGTTTCCTCCTTTATCGGTATGGTCAGAGTATATCATATCAAAAACAACATTGCAATATGCAAGTCAAAAATATTTTTCAAGATCACATAACGCTTGACGGCAAAATATAAATGGTGTATAGTAAGCATACTATAAAAATTGCATATTGCAATTTAAAAGGAGGAGAATGAATGACAGAAATGAAGATTGCCCTTTCGATTGAGGAGACAGCAGACTACACGGGCGTTGGTCGGAACACACTAAGGAAACTGGTAGAGTGGAATAAGCTCCCTGTATTGAAAGTGGGGAGAAAGGTACTTATCAAAAGGACATTCTGGAAATGTTTATGACTGTCAATGAGGGAAGGGATTTGAGGGACAAGGGCAATGTCAAAGCAGTCACAAGAAAGTCGGCTGTATAAAAGACGGGCGCATGGTGGCAGTGAACTTAAAAAATGCAATCATTTTTGAAAAAAGAACTTAAAAAATGCAGTCACTTTTGAAAAATGAACTCAAAAAGTAAGTTCACTGAAAAACTGTGTGATATATGTTCAGCCAAAATGAACTTAAAAAGTGCAATCACTCTGAATAAAGTCAGTTGACCGCCGGAAACAGCAGAAATGAAATCCAGCATAACCAGTACATCTTGGACAGATAAGGATAACAAAGACGGGCAGAAATAATAAGACTGCTGATAAAACAAGCATAAAACAGCCGGAAAATTGTTTCCAGTATGCAGGAAATACATTTCACTGAATACCCTCGGAGAGCCCCCGCAGTATTGGCTTGCCAATACTGCTAGGAGGTTATCATCTATGGCAGAGCCAAGATGATAACCGCACTGCTCCAATATGAAATCAAGGAGGAAGGACATGGGAGAAATCTCTTTCAGCAACCACATCAGCAACAAGAAAAGCGCCATCAACAGCAAGGCAAAACTTGCAGGGGTTGCAAAACACAATCTGAGGAAGTATCATTCGCAGGATTACAGCAGGGATAACATCACGCTTCTTTATGGGACAACGAATCTCATGCAGGACGTGAAAGATGTTTACCATAAAGAGTTTGACGCCGCCCTGCATGAATACAATACGAAGCAGACAAGACCGGAAAGACGGATTGACGATTATTTTGAACATGTATCCGAAACAGAACAGGATATGGCAGTGGAAATCATCATACAATGCGGGGATAAGGGATTTTGGGAGCAGAACATGGATGACAGGATATTTATGAAGCAGGTCTATAAGCAGCTCCTTTTAAAACTGCAGGAATACCTGCCGGATTTTAAGATAGCTAATGCGGTGATCCACTTTGATGAGGCAAGCCCGCACATGCACGTTGTAGGGGTTCCGATAGGAAGGGGATTTAAGCGGGGGTTGTCAACAAAAGTGTCAAAACGCTCCGTATTCACTCCCCAAGTCCTGTCAGAAGTTTTGCAGGATAAAATGCGGGCGGATGCAAACCATTATATGAAAGCCATATTCCGGCAGGAAGTAAAGGAAAAGAAAAAGGGAAAAAACCATGACCTGACTGTTGCAGAATACAAAGTTGCAAAGGAAGAAGAGAAAATTGAAAAATTATCAACAGATAAAATAGGATTGGAGGCTGACCTTCTCGTCTTGAACCATAAAAAATCCACTACGCAGAAGAAACTGGAGGAACTGGACGGGGAGATTGAAAGCTCCAATATCTTTCTCAGGGCAATCCGGCAGATAAAGCAGTTTATACAGGCGTATCTTCCCTTTGCACCATTGATTGAGGAATTTGCGAACCATGTGGAACGCGGGGCGGATATAGAGGCAGGAAACAGCTTTCGTGGCTTGCTGACCGCACTTGGAGAACTGCTAAATTCATTTAAGGAGATCATAAAAGACGGATTATGCTGGTTCCCACGCCTTATGCGGTGGCAGACCTCAAAAGGCGAAGTTTCCCCTGTGTTTGAAGATAACAGGAATGAAGGCTATTACTATCGACTGAAATCCTATATGGATATCCATACAAGGCAGGAATACCCAAAAGAACTGATACAGCCGGAAATCAAGCCGGAAAACCGTACAGGCACGATAGAGCAGTTAGCGCAGAATGTGGAGGCTGTGGAAAAGCAGGTACAGCTTATGGGGGTAAAAATGAGCCGGAACCATATGTATTAATCCTCATAATATTTTTTTCTAAGTAAGTAGTGAAAAGACAAAAGTATTTTGGTCTTTTCACTACCGAATATTATTTGTGATATTCTAAATATTGTTTATATTTTACAGCTATCAGATTTTTCATAAATTGATCCATATATCCATAATCTGGTGCCCCACCATCTCTAATCGGTAATAATATTTTTTCTCTGCTTATGCGTGTATCACTTATTTCACGATTGAAATTATATTTTTCTGATAGCCGTCTTGTCATAGTTGCAACAAATAAATATGTGTACATTGAAAAATTGTCGTTTTGCAAATGTGTCACATGATCAGAAGCGATAAATTCAAACGGTTCATAAAAACATGCGCCAACGCTACCAGAATTAGCAAGGCTTAAACAGTTTTTATATTTTCTAACTTTTAGTTCATTTCCAATAAAGCCATCAATGCCATTGTTTAAAGCGGAAGATGAAGCATAAGGAGTAATACCAGCAATATGGTCTTCGTTTTTTAAGCGCTTTCCACGTTTGATTTTAGGAAATATATCAATCAGGAAAAAATCTTTCCATTTCTTATCACTTAGTGCCGGAATATCACGGTATTCTATTTCTATTGCTTTCTTTTTAAGATATTTAAAATATGCATCAATTTTTTTCTTTTCCAGTTCCCTGGCATAGTCTTCCATAAACTTATAATCAGGCTTGCCATCACTGGTTATAGGTAACATTACTTTATCACCACGCAAATGTTGTTGATTGCGCTTATATCCATGACTATATTTTTCTTCTATCATATCTTGTGCTGCCACAAAAAATAAGCCTGTAAATAAATTTAACCAATTTGCATAACCATAGATTACATCACTTGTCGAAATAAAAGGTTCTTGCTTATAAATAGCATACCCAGCGGAACCATCCCCATTTTTAATAAACCCGATACAATTCCCGTCTTGTATCATTTTATGAGATATTGCATTATCTTCAACATAGCACATGACGCCATTATTTCGGTTTGTTGCGCCAATATAAGGAACTCCTATTTTTACTTGAATTAAGTGATTAAGACCTTTTCCCTTCCCAGCTTCCAACCTATCAAAAAGTTTAACAATGGGAATTGCTTCCCATTCCCTGTCAGAAAGTTTAAGCATTATTTCCGTCTCCTAAAAATAAGTATTCTCTACCTTGCATTACCATAGAAAATTCAAATGAAAGATAATCACCAACAGTTTTGTCAAAATCATCATCTGTTGGTATTTCATCGTTGAAATAGTAAAAACCATGTAACCATTCGTCAGTTGCTTCTACAGTAGTCTTTACACAAAAACGTGTATCAGCATCTATTCTATCAAACCATACATCAAGTAAATGTTGCTTTTTATCCTTTGCCGACTCTGTGGCAATCAGACCAACATGTGGCATGACCTTATAACCATCATCTTCAAAGTTGATAAACTTACAAATTTTCTTTTTGGGGTGTGGGATTCCGGCAGTAAAAACGGCTATGCAAGGATTTACACCGACACCATAAAATGTTTCTTTATTTAAAGTGATAACCCCCTCTAACGTATGATGCTTAAATATATTAGCTTTTACCTCCGCCTCTTCTTTTGTTTTTATTCCAGTCATTGATGATTGTGGAACAATTACAATGCATCTTGCACCCTCGGACAAGCTGTCTAATAAGTGTTCTGTAAAGCAGATTTCATACATATTAGGGTTCTTTTTAGAGCCTTGCGAATATGGAGGGTTCATCATGCCCACAGTAGCACCTTTTAACTGTACTTTGTCTGCCTCTTGCTTCAAAAAATTACAGTCTATTAAATTGCTTTTACCATCACCGCGCAGAATCATGTTAGTAGTGGCGATAGTGAACATATGTGGTTGTAATTCAAAACCATGAAGTTGTGTTCGTCTGATCCCATCCCTTACATCTTCATCATCCGTTAAACTTAACATTTTATGCATAGCAGCTATTAAAAAGCCTGCGGTACCACAACAAGGATCAAGAACAATATCATCTGTCTTTAAGTCTGCTAAATCACAAAATAATTCTGTAATATGCTTCGGAGTTAAAACAATACCCAATTCTTGACCGTCGCCGCCAGCATAACTCATGAATTCACCATAAAATCTGCCTAAATAATCCTCTGCAGAATTGCTATATCTAATACTTTTATAAATCTTATTGTCAAGAAACTCTGTATAATATTTTAATGGAGTTTTACCAAGTGTTTCATCAATCTCATTTAATGCAGTTTTATCTTTGATAAATGCAAACTGCGTTAATAGCTTGTCTTTTTTTACAGCAGGAGCAACTTTTGATCTTTGTAAATTATCAGCAATAGCGTCATAAATTTTTTGGCCGTCTGTTTTTGTTAAATCACCATTTAAACTGTCAATCGAAAAGTTTTTGTGATCTCTTTCCCTTAATGCAAGCAGTATTCCAGACACAATAAGCGGTTTTTCATTATTTGTCAGGGCACTATAATTTCTTAAGTCTTCGTGCAGTTCTTCAGCGTCATGCAGAATTTCTCTTGTTTCTTTTTCTGAGTCTGTAGATTCTCCCAGTACTTCACGAATGTAATATTCATCAATATTATTTTCATTAAAAGATATAAAAGATTCTACTTCTGGCAATTCCCTGTAATATTCTGTTTCATCGACATAAATAGGACTTATAATATGCTTCTTTGCATTGCCAGACACACCAAAAGCAAGTATCTTTTTATATGTTGTATACCTTGCCAAATGCTTTGCATAAAATAGAGCACCATTCACCGCATATTCGGTAACAGCTGATACTTCGAGACTGACGATACTACCATCTAATTTTTTGTGCCTTCCTATATCTGCTTTATCTTCAATTACGATCAAATAATCTTTCACAACACCAACAAATTCAGGATAACCAGAATTTCCTGTTCCCCTTTTGCTGGCGGTCTTTAAAGCCTCATTTATTTCTTTTATTGTACTTCCTTGCGGTTCTAAATTTATATTTGCTTCCTTCAACAATTCGTAAACCCAAAAATCTGTTTTTGGTTCTTTCTTTGCCATATCAAAGCCACCTTTCAAAAACTTTGCTATTCATAAAGAAAATTGGTTTTGTCTTTCCCCATATGTCAAAACTTCTAAACATAAATATACAAAATATAGTATAGCACAATATGAGCTAGATTTCTAGTACTAGTCAATTTTTAAAAAGAAAAAGCATACTAATTGGTTCAGGTAAATAGAACCTATCCAATAAATTTATGCGAATAGATTTTTTTGCTCCGAAATCCGCTTGATTTAATACAAAGCAGCTTATGCTGATACGTTTTTTGATATTTTGATACGTTATATATTGACACTGATACGGATTTGTGTTAACATGGTACGCATGGAGGATGAAAGGATGTATTATTCGGAGATAACTAAGATTATAGAAGCCGGTCTGGACCGCGATAAGGACAAAGTCAAAAATTATGCATTGCTGTTAGCCAAAAAACTGGCTCAAGATGGCGACATGAAATCCAGCAAGCGGATTGAAACCATATTATCAAGAAAAAACAATGGTTCTGCTATCACAGATGCCTTGATAGCACCGCCTGTCGATCAGGAAAGCCGAATGGGAATTGTAGATATAGATTATAAACCAGTTGCACCAAAAATTATTTTGTCTGATTCTACAAAAGCTAGGTTAGATGATTTTGAAGATACCATCAAAATCAAAGATAAACTGGAAGCATTGGATATGCCATTCAATATGTCACTGTTATTATACGGTCCTCCGGGATGTGGTAAAACCAGCATTGCCAACTGTTTGGCGAATAGATTGAAGTTGCCTTTGGTAACAGCACGTTTGGATACGTTGATTTCTTCTTTGCTGGGGAATACTGCTAAAAATTTACGCCGCATTTTTGATTTTGCAGATCGCCAACCCTGTGTTTTGTTTTTGGATGAATTTGATGCGATTGCCAAAGCTCGTGATGATCAGCATGAACTTGGAGAATTGAAACGGGTTGTCAATAGCCTTCTTCAAAATATGGATGTATATTGCAAAAAGGGTATTCTGGTAGCGGCGACAAATCATCAGGAGCTTTTAGATGATGCTATATGGAGAAGGTTTCAAACAATAATTGAAGTACCGAAACCGCATCTTGATGAGATCCGACTCTTGTTTGGAAATATTACAAAATCATTGGATATGGGGCATATTACTCCAAAGCAATATTCTATCATTACGGATCAACTGGATGGTTTATCCTATTCAGACATTCAAACACTGACACAGAATGTTGTGAAACAAATGATTATTAAAGATAAAATTATTGCTTCGGCATTTGACTTTTTATGTGAGATTGCAATTTTCAAATACCATGGAAATGTTGGCCAACGTGAACTAATCCAATATTTATTACAATGTGGTCTTGCTCAACGTGCAATAGCAGAATATTTCCATATTTCACAACGACAAGTTCGTAATTGTTTAATCAACAGTACCGGAGGTGAATAATTTTGACTGAGAAATATCTACCAATCCAGTTTTTTGAAAAAAGAAAGGATTTTGATGATCGGGCAACCGAAGGCGGGGGAGATTCAAAATTACCAAGCTGGGTGCTTGCTGGCGCTAATTTATCACAACGTTCTACAAAACTTGTATCGGAAATCAATGATATCACATCCGTTTTGCGTGGACATCAACAAACCGGAAAAAAGTTGCCATAGGTTATATGAACAACAATAGAAGAAAAGGCTATTGCCAAATCTCATAGGGGCAGCATTTCTTCCCTATTTGCTGATAAAGAACGGA
>JAIDPH010000221.1 GCA_029062885.1 Lachnospiraceae bacterium | reverse complement strand
CACCGAGATCTACACCTATTAAGTCGTCGGCAGAGTCAGATGTGTATATGAGTATTGTGTTATGGCTATCATCGTGATCTACACGTGCGAATAAGTCCGCATCGATATAGGACTCAAGCACATCCCTGTCATAATATCCGCTTCCCATGGAAGCATCTTTCAGACTGGCAACCAATGATTCCAAATATTTATCGGTAAATCTGCTGAAACGGCTGCCCTCATCCTCGTCATTATTCCAGTTCTGCATTACCTCCTGATAGCTCAGGCTGACAGCGGCGGACGCCTCATGCTGCATACCCGCCATAATCTGCTCCACTACCGTCTCGGAAGAATAGAAACTGTTCTTGTTCCTGATATCGGATAATTTAATCATATAGTTTACATATGCCGCCCACATAATCGTGCTTGCCAGAATTCCTATCATAGCAATCGCAATGATTACAAGAACAATCGCCGAACCTCGGTTATCCTTCCTGAATGCCTTATTCATTTTTTTACACTTCCCAAAATTTTTTCTGTTTTTCATCAGTTATTCTTACTTCCTTCTATTCTGACCATACGCTGTGATTCAGGGAATCCCTCGTCATATGCGCCATGTTTATAGATGCTGACTTCTATGTCAAAAATGACTTCGGTTATTTTATCATTTACTATATCGTTTCCGCCTGTTCCATGAAATCTGGTGCCTGCAAGTCCGAATACGTTAACGTTTGAAACCGCTCCATTGAACTTATACGTCACCTGCGTGGAAATATCCTCTTTTTCCACCTGATATGTAGGCATCTGCCCGCCTGCCGGCCTTCCACCGCCTCCGGTAAATGCGGAATTGACCAGATTTATACCCAGATTAGTCCTGATTACCGTATTATCTATATCATTCGTCTGAGTATCTTTAACATCTACTACCGCTTTGTAACCACCTTCTGCAATGTTCAGCTGAGAGTCTGACAACTTATAGTTTCCCGCACTGTCAAGCTCACGCTGCTTTACAATAAAAACCTGAAACGGCTCTTTTGAATCATTGTTAATGATTATATTATCAGTCAGAGCCTCATAACACGGATAATAGAAAAGATAGAAATTTCCGCTGGTTATATCGGCAGCACATAGAACATGATCGAGCTCACCTACCGAACTTGCCGTTCTTCCAAAGATGTGCTCGGTAGTTCCGTTATATGTACATTCGTAGTCAAACGTGATTTCCGCATTGCAGTACACAATCGTATTTCCGTCTTCATCTGTTCCGGTATGGTCTTTACTGATATCAATCTCGATAGTACGGTTAATCCTTCCTCCCATATTGGTAAATGTCTTAAAGGAGAATTCTTCACCTTCCGGTAATACCAGTGCTCCCGGGTCCGTAAGTCCGAAACGTTCCTGAAGCTCATCCAGTACCGCCCTTGTGTAATCCATAGGCTGCGCAAAGCTTCCGTCCCTGTTTTTGATTACGCTGTTAGGCTTCGCCATGTCAGAAACATTAAATGCATTATCATGCACTGTAGTTCCTTCCCCATAGACCGATGCGTCTATCTTAATCAGGGCGTCATATTCCACGTTCTGAATCATAAAATCTTCCATCGTAAAATAATATACGCCCGGCGTGTCGGGATCACCGCTGTAATTCGCATCATTCTGCTCTCTCATAGTGTCTTCTTCAATCTTGCCGTGTACAAGCCTGCTGTCTACAATATAAAACCCTTCAAGAGGATTGTTGAACTGTTCTTTCAATTCATCAATATTGTATGCCTTCAGACCTTCCACGATATCCTGTGCAACAGTCGTCGCACGCTGCAGACGTCTTGAATTACCGTTCATACGTGATGATGACATGAAAGAACGGGCGAAAGGAGCAACGATAATGGCAAGGACAACTACCGCTATAAGCAGCTCTATCAACGAAAAACCTGCATTCTTATTCAATTGTGTTTCACATGGCTCATGCCTTAAATCACTTTTACGCATACACTCTTCCATCCTGCTATGGTGTCGTATTTTCTGCTCCTGCGCCTTCTGCATCTTCTGCGCCTTCTTCATTCATATCCTCAACATCAGGCATATTTGACTCGCTGTTTATAACAATAGTGCCAAAGATATTGTCAGTTCCAAGAAGAACTGCCGAGAAGTTAGGCTGTACGTATGGTTTATCCTGACCGGGAACGAGGTACATATCCAGCGTAGTTGAACCCACGAGCAGTCCTGTCGAAGTATCGAATGACGCTGTCAGGGAATCGATAGCTACACGGTTCGTCTGGTTGCAGATATGCTGTATGCTTCTCTTAAGCCCTTCATATGAAACCGTATAGTTATATGTAGCCTGTCTGGTACGAAGTAATCCTGTCGTATTGTTGGGGTCATTAGTCGCAGCAGCCGCAGCAGCATCTGTCGTCGTGGTATCACCGCCACCATCTCCCAGAATATCTCCTTCGCCCAAGTCATATGTGTACTCATGCTCTGACTGAGCCGTATCTACCGTAAACTCAACATCACTTACAAGACTGATGCTAATGCTGTTAAGCGCCATGGGAGAAATAATCTCCTGATTGATTCCCATCAAAATACAATCCTCTTCTCTGACGTCTACCGGAAATACCTGATAGATATCGTCTATAGCTTTTAACATTCTCTCTATTTCAGTCTCATAAAAATCCTGATTCTGCTGTTTAGTCCGTAAATCACTGATTTGTTGTTCCAATTTAGTGTTCTGCGCTACCAGCGCCTCTGTTTTCTCCTGATAATCGGTAAAAACCAGAAAATATGAGAGAACCCCCGACACAAATGCTATAGCTATCATAATAATCATAGCGTCTCTTTTTGATATTTTCATATGCGGTTTCCTCCTACTCCGTCACAGTTCCATCAGCATCCATGTCACCCTTGATAAGCGGTGCATACAATGCCGCAACTGAAAATTCTACTACTGTAGTACTGCTCTCATCATCACTTTCCGTTTCCGTTAAGGACGCTACCGTAACGCTTCCCGGAATCAGGCTCTTAAAGGTTCTCATCTGCTCTACGGCAGCAGCCGCTTCACTCTTGGTGCTGACCTGCATTGAAATGGTGACCTGAGTTCTGTTAGAGCTGAATGATACCACGCTTACGTCAGCAGGAAGTTTCTGCTCGAGTTCTACGAAGAATTCATACAGTGAATCATTCTGACTCTCCGTTACACTGTACATTGATTCAGCTATATTATACTGCGTCTGGACATCCAGATAATTATTATATACTTCCATAACCGGCATAAGTTCTTTAACCGTGTGGTTAAGTTCTATATTCTTAGTGTTTGCTTCCATATATGTAAGGAGCGAATAACCAATCAATCCGCCGGACACCGCCAAGCCCAGCACCAGAAAGATAACACCAATAACAATAAAGTTATTACCGCCGCCTTCCGCCGCACCGGCTGCTTTTTCCTTCTTCGCCTTGCCACCGGTCTTAGCTTCTGCGCTTCTCTTAAAGTCTACGGAGTTCATCGTGGCACCGATACAAGCCAGATACTCTCCAAAGAATCCTTCCTTGAAGAATTTCTCAAGGTTGAGTCCGCTCACCTTCTTAATGAATCTGACAGGGTAATTGATTTCCCTATGAAGGAGTTCGTCGATTCCCAAGAAGTTCGCGCCCATACCTGTCAGCAGGACGTCGTCTATCGTCTCACCGCTATTTCTCGAAGCGTAATAATCAATAACCCTTCCTATACCATTTATTAACGGAACCAGCGCATCGGTAACATTAGCCTGCGCCATTTCCTCCACGGAACGCGGCGATGTCGAATCCGTTTCATCACCGTCGCTCAAATCAATACATTGAAACTTCTCAACGATTCCTACTGCCTGACGAAGACTGCGGATATTGCCCCATGCTACGCTTTCCATAACCGCCTGCAGCGCTTCCTCAACACCATAGGATACGTTTCTGGTAAATGCAATCGCCTGATCCTTTACAACCATTATCATCGTGGAACGCTCATCTATCTTAGCAATAAGGTGAGTTCCTGTCTTACATTCACTTTTTACTACCTGATACATGCTGTTTCCGGCATAGTCAATGGAAATTACTTCTTTCCTGATTGCCGCAGCCAGATCATAATAACCGTTCAATATGTTCGCCGGTACTGCCAGCACGAGAAGCTTATACTGCTGTCCGCTCTGTTTGTCGCCGACTGTATCCAGAATGCTGTACGCCAGTTCATACTCAGACAAATCTACAGGGAAATACTCTGACGCATTCGCCTTTACTACGTCCCTTATACGGTTTTGTTTTACATATGGAATCATGACTTCACGAGTAGCGATTTTCGTTGAATTCATGGAAAAGATGACTTTCTTCGCCTTAATCTTGTGTTCACGTAAGCCATCGTTTAACGCCTGTACATAATGCGAATCAACCTGAATTGCCCCATCATTCATAACGCCTTCTACCGTCTGCACGGTAAAGCTTTTAAATACCTTAGGGGTTTTGGTGCCATAGGATACTTCACAGACTCTTGTCAGTGAATAACCTACTTCAATACTGAGAACTCTACTAGCCATGAGTTGTCTCCTCCTTAATTACGGACTTTTCATTTGTCCAGTCTATTACTATCTATATTTGTGCAATAGTGCGTACTTACTTCTCGCTGCATTTGCACAATAAACCTGCCGGATTATGCCAAGCAGGTGTCTAGTCGTCTTCAAGTCAATTATTATAAGAAACTAAAATACCATTCTATCATCCGGTTGCCCCACAACATCGCTATAAATACACCCGCCGATAAGTAGGGGCCCATAGCAAGAACATGGCTTTCACCGCTTATCTTCATTCTCGCCACATGTATGACTGCACCTAAGATACAGCCTATAAAAAATGCCAAAATAATCAATTTCCAGCCTAATACAAGACCACACACTGCCATCAGTTTGACGTCGCCGCCGCCGATTCCGCGGCCCTTAGATGCATAATAAATCACTGCTAAAAATGTACTGACACACAAGAGGCCTATCAGATAATTAGGCCAGTCAGAAAAGTCTGTCACAACTCTGATTAGCCCCAGTGCCAGTATAAAAATGTTGATCCCGATCGGAATCTCATAAGTTCTGAAATCAATCACGCTCAATGTAAGAAGAGCGGATGCCAGCAAACAGTAGAGTAGGGATTCCACGTTTGCCCCATTAATTAGTACAATTACCACATACATAATGCCGTTCGCAGCCTCAATAAGAGGATACTGCACAGACAATTTAGTCTTGCACTTACGGCATCTGCCTTTAAGGAAAAGGTAGCTGAAGAGTGGCACTAAATCGTACCACTCCAGCTTATACCCACAATTCATGCAGTGAGACCTCACCTTGACAATATCTTCTTTCTTCGGAATCCGGTATATACATACATTCAGAAAACTTCCGATTACAATACCATATAGAAATATGATTATGTAGAAAATTATTGTCATCAGCATGATGTTAAATCCTTTAGTTTAATAATTGCGTCGTTCAGTTTAGTTGATTGACTCTGCTTACTTTAATCAAGCGTAAAGGCTGTGATTAGGGAGTAGCAGGTGTAGACTTAACAGCACCTGAAAGGTCTACGTTACCTGTAGCTTCTACCAACCACATCTTCTCTGTAGCAGTTGAACTGGGTGCTTTATACACTAATGTATATTTACCGCCTGAGCCCTTATATGCAGTAGACTGAACTTTAGAGGTAGACAAAGTATTAGAATCTAAGATACCATAATCTGTAAGTACTTTTGCCAAATCAGTACCAACATCAATTTTACCATCACTCTGAATTGTTACGGTAAGAGTTGTGCTTGATGCCGGTAAGCTAATTTCAGGATCAGAAGCTACAGTCTGCATAGCATTGATGTACTCTACAACTGTGTTCTGGTCTGATGCTACTCTTGACTTCTCAACATAACGCAGATACTGAGGTGCCAGAACTGCAATGAGGATTACCATGATCGCGATAACGATAATCAACTCAACCAATGAAAAACCTTTGTTATTCATTTCCTTTTTCATATTTTCTCTCCTTTTCTTATAAGAAATTTTTTATCTTAATCACAACTGCTTCCCTACTACTACAGTCGTGGTTAATTCAGGGTTACTCCGCAGTGCTATTCGAAAAACCTTCGGTTTTTCTCATATCGGGCTTCGCCCTATCAAAAAATCCAGATAAAACGCTGCTTACGTGCAAGCACGACGCATCTTTTTCTCTGTATTTTTTGGCACTGCTCATTATTATAAGTTATCCAGTGCAGAGTACATTGTTACCATAGGTGCAAGAACCGCTCCTATCAGTAATCCGACGATGCCGGCGAGTACAATTATAATCGCAGGCTCCATAGCCGCCATAAGTGACTGTACTGCCAGTTCCACTTCTTCTTCATAATAATCGGCAAGCTTATCCAGCATCTCCTCTGTGGAACCTGCTTCCTCACCTATACGTATCATGTGGTATACCATCGGCGGGAACAGTCCGCTGCTCCTAAGCGGCTGTGACAGCGGCGCACCAACCATAATCTCCTGTACCGCATCTTTTAATGCTTCTTTAAACCATATATTTGTCATCGTATCTGATACGATATCAACTGCTTCAATAAGAGGTACACCTGCGCTGAGCAGAGTGCTCAATGTTCTGGCCATCAATGCAGACGCACTCTTTACGACAAGATTCTTTACTGCCGGTATCTTCAACTGCAATTTACCGAAAACATGCTTACCTGTGTAGGTCTTGGCGAACGTTTTTATTACAAAAACAATCGCTATGATGACAGGCACAAGGATATACCAATACGCCTGTATAAAGTCACTCATGGCAACAACCATAAGCGTGATTCCCGGCAGTTTCGTATCCAGCTGTTCAAACATCTCCATATAGGAAGGTATAACGACTACCAGCATGACAACAACTACCGCTATCGCAACAATCATTACCACGATAGGATAAATCATTGCTTTTTTGATAAGTGCCTTGGTCTTCGCCGAGCGTTCAAACTGAGTAGCCATACGTTCCATGGATATTTCAAGACTACCTGACGCTTCTCCGGCTTTCGCCATCTGAATCATAAGTTCGCTGAACACTTTAGGGTGCTTTGCAAGAGAGTCACCGAAAGTCTCACCTTTTTCCACGTCTGCCCTAACGGCATACAGCGCTGCCTGCAGTTTCTTATTCTCAGTTGCTTCCGCCAGCATGTTCAATGCGTCAATAATCGTAACGCCAGCGCGCATAATACTTGAAAACTGCCTGCAGAATACACCCAAATCTCTAGGCGTCGGCGCACCGCCGAAATCAATATTGATATCCCTGGTCATGGCATTCTGTTCTGTCACTTCCAGAACAATCAAACCCTGACTTTTCAATTCTCTGGTTATCTGTTCTTCACTATTACCCTGCGTAGAGCCTTTTATCTCTTTTCCGCTTTTATCAATGGCAACGTATCCCCAATCCGCCATGAGCGAACCTCCATTATCTTAGTAAAATTCAAGATTCTAAATTTTTTATTAATTCTTCAAATTAATTATACTATTTTTTTAAAAAGTATACAAGTCTTTTAGGCGTCATTTTTTCGTCATTTTATACATATTTTGTAAATTCCTTTTTACATTTTTGCACAAAATATGTATAAAAAAGCTTACTTTAACAGAAATTCCTGCAAGATTTTCTCTATGTCATAATTCGGTACATATTTTGCCGCAACATCACAGATTCGCTGTATATCACTTAAGTTTTTTAAGATGTGTGCAGGAGCGCTTCTTTTTTGAAAACTCCTGCCTATAGTGTGTGATAATTAAAGCATGGATTTTCAAAAGAATTTCTATATGAGATAGAACGAAGATGTATCTACAAATCAACGATACAAAAGAAAGTATGCTTCGTAGCCATTATAATACCACAAAGCATATTTTTCAACTGATATTTAATTAGAATTTCGGATACGAAAAGTTTATATATTCTATATTATATCCCCCTTTTATAACTTATACAGGTATTTTATCCACCCTCTGGCTGTGGTCTGTAAGACCGCTCTGGATAACTTTAATATCCGCACTAATGGCAGCTATCA
>JAIDPH010000220.1 GCA_029062885.1 Lachnospiraceae bacterium | reverse complement strand
GTAAAATATAAGGAATAAAGTGTCCTAATGGATTATGATTTAAAACCAAAAGAATATGAAATCATGAAATTTATATGGGCGAATGCCCCGGAAGGCGTAACCTTTGGTGAAATCCACGACTATGTAAACAGTCTTGGTAAGACAGAATCCCGTCAGAGGGTCAACTGCTTTATACAAGCGCTGCTTGCCAAAGATGTACTTACTGCTTCCGGAGAAGACCGTCATAAAATATATACTCCTACAGTTCCTAAGAAAGAATATGATCAGTTGATTGCAAACAAACTATTGAACCAGTTGTTTAACGGTTCTTTAAAGACATTTGTGTCAGCGTTGTCAGGCGGTGAAGGGCTGTCTGGTGAAGATGCAAAAGAACTTCGTAAATTACTACGAGAAAGGAATAAGAAAAAATGAACATTCTTTTTGCCATGACTATAAGCGGCAGTATTGTTTTTTTGTTGTATCTGATTACAAAACCTATTGCCAACCGTCTTCTATCTGCTCATTGGCAATATAATTTTCTAAGGATATGTCTTTTATTTTATCTGATTCCTTATCAATGCTTTCAAAAAAAATACCTTATACTCTACAATTTTTTGTTTGAAACCGGGGAGGCTGCCAATTCCGTGAATGACGGCATAGCGGTATTTAAAGGCAAGAATACCATATATATAACAAGTGATGGCAGACTACACTATAAATACTGGATTCCTCTGCTGATTTTTTCTATCGTATGGCTCAGCATCATCACAATCATACTATATAGCCAAATAAAAAAATATCGTGCCTGCCGAAATAATCTTCTGCAGTTTTCGGAAATCTCTGATGTCGAAGCCTATGATATGGCAAAGAGTTACCAAAGCACTACATTGCCGGAACGAACAAAACGGGCTAGAATCATGCTCTGCCCATTTGTTAAGTCTCCCTTTACAATTGGTTTTTTATATCCAATTATTGTTCTGCCTGAACAGAATAATATGGAAGATTTGTCTCTATATCTATCACATGAGTTATCACATATAAGAAATCATGATGCATTGTGGAAGTCCATTGCCTTTCTCACTATGCTGATTCATTGGTATAATCCGCTGGCTTATTTCCTTTTCTATGAGCTATGTGTTGCATGTGAAAAGAATTGTGATGAGATGGTAACACAGCCTTTGGATGAAACCCAAAAAGTACACTATGAGAATTTAATTATTGAAGCTGCCAAACACAAGTCCGATATAGGCACACTGTTTGTAGATGCTTTTTTTACCAATAAAAAACAGACAAAGGAGAGAATATTGTTCATGACAAGAAAAAATCATAAATCACACTATCGAAAAATTATTACCGCACTGGTGATATTTTTAGCCGTTCTATCAATGCCTATATCCGTATTGGCTTATCAACCAATTTCGGTCTATCACGATATACCTTCTTACGAGCTTAATGAAGGTATAGGTGACATGTATATTATTCCTGATGACACCCCATCTCCTTTTGAGCTGGATTCTATACTAATGCAACTTGATTTTACATTGTCAGATGAAATAATAATTGATGAGTACGGCAATAAATATACGATTACTGTTGAAAACAAAGAGGCTGCCCGTGCATGCTCTCACGAATATATAAATGCAAGTAGAAATCATCATATCCCAAGTGGCAGAGGCTGTACTATATATATCTATAAAGGAATCTATTGTAAGAAATGCAGTTTCTGTTTACAGGAAAGTCTTGACAACCAACTTACTTACTCTAAATGCCCACATTAATTGATTTTTGCTTTAGTTTTCGAGGGACTGTTACATTCCGATGCAACAGTCCCTTAATTAGTCTGCGCTATCCATTTCCTTTTTATTTCTGTACACATAAACATATATGTAGCCTTATTTTTACAACTAAATCCCCTATAAAATACCTTATAATATATCGAAACTCCTCTACGGTATCAGGGTCTGTGTATGCAAGACCTAAGAGAAAAATCTTAGAAAACCACAAATGCGCATGCCATTACGTATAATCATGAGTAAGCAAAATATCAAAAGGGGATTCTCCGAGCCTTCTGTTTCTACCTACAATTCTTTTCTCAAATATATATTCTGTGAGTACTTTGATACCGGAGCTTTATAGAACAAAAGCGACAACAGATATTGCAAAAATCCCCCTACAACAATGCTGGGCAGCCCTAACGCTGATATCATCAAAAATGAGGAAATACCTTTATTAAAAAAAGACAAAGTATTAATATCCGGTATAAGCATAATTGAATTTATTACACATACCCAAATTATAATTCCTATAATGATAGCTGCCACCATATACTTATAGCAAATAGGAATATATATCATAAAAAACACTGCAAATACAATCTGCAAAGTTACCAGACTACATGCTACCGGAATCCTGTCAGGATTAATGCATATCATAATTAAGAGCAGTAAATCAACTACAATATACATAACAAGCGTACTGATACAGGTTATAGTTGTCGGAACAACAGTCTGCATTTTCTTCCTGACCGGAGAAGACAGCACCATATTTGACGCATTCAAAGAAAATATTATCTGTATAGGCATCAGCGCTGCCGCAATCGCAAAGCATCCGCCCGACCAATTAATATAACGCCCGCTCATACTTAGAATGATAACAGCAATCCCAATCACCAGAAACCAAACACCCAAAATAATATTTAGTACAAGTCCATGCCCATAACGCATAATTTTAATTCCCAGTTTAATATCATTTATCATAGTAACTTCCCTCCACCTTTTTCATAACTATTCTCACTGCCAGAATACTTATTACCACATCTAATATTATAAACGGTATAATAAACTTAAGTGTCGCTCCCAATATACACACCACAATAAGAATCTCAGATAAATACGCAATCATCAAATTGAGCCAAAGCATGCTTCCAAACCTCGCCAGCACCGTACCAGCCACAGAAAAGAAATATGTGATCAGTACCGCAGTCATTAGACTTCCCCAATCAAAAGCAGAGATAAAATCTTTAGTCTGATAATTCAGACCAACAGCCCAGCCATCAACAATGATAAGATCTTCAGGATTTATAGCTGCCAATACCGGAGAGTTAAAATCTCTATATATCATCAACATGCAATATGTGATGCCCATAATACCTACTGTCCAAATGAATTTTCTGAGCAAGTCAATAATAAGCGCTCTTCTAAGTACATTCATTCCCATACCTGACGTCTTCAGGCAGTCCAGTTTCTCCACATCTTTTGATTGTATTCCTCCGAACATCCAATTATCGGAAACGATTTCAACCATTGGCAAAAACAGCATAACAATAACACAGGGCTCGGTATCCATCCACATTAATACAATGCCAATCAGGAATGTAGCCACTATAATGGCTATCGGCATTATGACAAACATTACAATTCGATAAATCAAGGAAGTAAACACCAGATAACTTTTCAAAAATCTTTTCATAGCGACTCCTTCCTGCTAAGAAAGCTTAAGCTTCGTGTTCGCTTTCATCACCGCCACACATATCTGCGACAGAGTCGGTACTTCCTTCGCCACGTCCATACCCGCAAGCTTATCCAGATTCTTAGCAAGACATATACCTTCAAATCCATATGAACTTTTACTCATGGAAAAAAGAATTTCTTTTGCCGCCTCTGCATCTGTCGCTTCACCTTTAACCATGACGTATTTTTCTTTCAAATCTTCAACAAAGCCTTCTTCAACGATTTCGCCGTGCTCCAAAATTATTGCATAATCCGCCACATTTTCCATATCAGATATGTTATGTGTTGAGAAGAAAACAGAACGCTCTCCATTTCCCTGCTCAATATAGTCGCGTATCATATCGCAGAGTTTATCTCTCATTAACGGATCTAACGGTGAGGCAGGCTCATCTAAGATTAAAAGTTCTGTATCTCTTGCCCATACAGCAGCTAACATCAGTTTCATCCTGTTTCCATCTGACAAACTTTTCACTTTCTTTATTACGCTTCTGTCTATTCCCAATTCCTCACAAATTTCCCTGAACCTATCCTTATGGAAGTTTTCAAACAAAAGCTCACTGATTCCCTCTACCTGGTCAATAGTCCAGTGCGGAAGATAATAACAGCCCGGTCCCGTATATCCGATGCGTTCCTGTACACTGCTGTCTATGCCTTTTTCAGCCCTTCCAAAATAAGATATCTCTCCCTTAAAATCTAACCTGATACCGGCTAAAATATTAAGCAGCGTAGTCTTGCCTGCTCCGTTTTCTCCAATCAGAGCGGTCGAAAAACCTTTCGGTATCTGCAGGCGCGGAACTGAGAGTTCAAAGCCTCTATATTTCTTTATCAGTTTTTCCGCCTGTATTACGTTCTCTATTTTTATTCCATTACTTCCATTCATTCTCAAAAGTTCTCCTTTCTTAGTTCGTATATACCCACTTCTACTCCATATTTAACAACGCCTGTAAAGTCTCCATAAGCTCTCTGTCCGTCATGCCTGCTATTTTTGCAGCCTGAATAGCTTCTAACAATGAACTCTCCACTCTGCGCAAATGCTGTTCCTTCAACATTTCACTGTTCTGGGCATTGACATAGAAGCCCTTTCCCTGAACCGCCGTAGCAAGACCTTCCGCCTCCAGCTGTTCATATGCTTTCATTGTGGTAATTACGCTGATTTTCAAATCTTTTGCCAACGCACGTATGGAAGGGAGATATTCTCCTTCTTTTATTTTTCCTTCCAGAATATCTGCCTTAAACTGCTCTGCAATCTGCTGGTATATCGGCACACCGGAATTTTGCAATAGTTTCAATGCTGCACCTCCGTTTCAACTGTTTATATGTTATATATACAGTATAATCAGATGAATGTCAATACCTTTTTATGAACTGAATAGGGAAAATTATGATGTGATTATTTATGCTTTTATAGTAAAATATCGATTAGAAAGTTAATTTTTGGAGGAAAAGTACATGGAATATAAAGAAAATGCGTTATGTTATGAGGATTATTGTAAGCTAAGGGAAAGTGTTGAGTGGCAGCTTTATTCAAAAGAGCAGACACAAAAAGCCCTTAACAATAATTTATACACAGTAATTGCAGTCGAAGATAATCAAACTATTGGAATGGGAAGATTGATAGGCGACGGAGTGTACTATATGATAGCCGATATTGTGGTACATCCGAATTATCAGAAACAGGGTATCGGCAATAAAATTGTCAATATGCTAATTGAATATGTTGATAAGGCAACACCAATCGGCGGGCGTTCCAGTATACAGTTGATTGCGGTAAAAGGAAAAGAAACCTTTTATGAGAAAATAGGATTTAAATTAATCCCACATGAATTTTGCGGTTCCGGTATGAGGAAAGTCATTCATAAGTAATCAGATAAGAGGGGGGTAAATTCACCCCCTCTATTCTTCCGCCCATACCAGCGCACATTTAACTGCTTTTTTCCAGCCCTTTAATAATTCAGTACGCTGTTCGTCTTCCATAGCAGAATCAAATCTTTTATCCAACTTCCAATTAGCGCAGATTTCTTCCTTATCCTTCCAATATCCGACAGCCAGCCCCGCCAGATAAGCAGCTCCTAATGCCGTTGTTTCAATACAGCTCGGTCTATACACAGAATGCCCTGCTATATCAGCCTGAAACTGCATCAGGAAATCATTAGCGCTTGCACCGCCGTCTACTTTCAAATCATGCAGTGGTACGCCCGCATCTTCCTGCATAGCTTTTATTACATCTACAGACTGATATGCGATAGACTCCAATGTCGCCCTGATAAAATGCTCTTTTTCACAGCCCCTTGTTATTCCTACAATTGTACCTCTGGCATATGGATTCCAATATGGCGCTCCCATTCCGGCAAAGGCAGGCACTACATATACTCCATTGGTATCAGACACTTTCTTGGCATACCCTTCCGATTGGCTTGAATCCCTTATCATTCTCATGCTGTCACGCAGCCACTGAACTGCTGCCCCTGCTACGAACACGCTTCCCTCTAACGCATATTCCACCTTCTCACTTGTCCCGGCAGCTATCGTAGTCAGCAGTCCATGCCCTGAAGTAATCGCCGTATCTCCTGTATGCATTAGCAGAAAACATCCCGTTCCGTATGTGTTTTTTACCTGCCCCGGCGTAAAGCAGCATTGTCCGAACAGCGCCGCCTGCTGATCTCCCGCTGCACCTGCAATCGGAATTTCTCCGCCCAGAACCCCTGCGTCTGTTTTTCCATAAACATAGCCGGATGGCTTAACATCCGGAAGCATGCTGCGTGGTATACTGAATAATTTCAGCAATTCTTCATCCCAGCAAAGCTCGTGAATATTAAAAAGCATGGTTCTGGATGCGTTAGTATAATCCGTTACGTGTACCGCACCCTTGGTCAGATTCCAGATGAGCCAACTGTCAACCGTTCCGAAAAGCAGCTCTCCGGCTTCCGCCTTCTGCCTTGCTCCTTCAACATGCTCCAAAATCCAGGCTATCTTGCTTGCGGAAAAATAAGCGTCGGGAATCAATCCGGTCTTCTTCCGAATCATGTCCTCATAACCTTTCTCTTTTAACTCATCTATTACTTCCGCAGTTCTTCTGCACTGCCATACAATTGCATTATAAACAGGTTGTCCTGTTGTTTTATCCCAGACAATAGTAGTCTCACGCTGGTTAGTAATACCTATGGCGGCAACGTCCTGTGCAGAAACGCTCATATTCGCCATAGACTCCGTCGCTACCGCCAGCTGAGATGCCCATATTTCTCTCGGATTATGTTCCACCCAGCCCGGCTTCGGATAAATTTGTGTAAACTCCTTCTGCGCCATACTGCATATATTGCCTTCCTTATCAAACAAAATACATCTTGAACTTGTCGTTCCCTGATCCAACGCCATAATATATTTCTGCATATATCCTCCATTCTATGGACATACTTGTCCACATATCTATGTTAATATCAGTATATATTATTTTTATTTTTCTGTTAAGACTCTTTCAATTTTTATTTGAATATGATACACTACGCGAGGTACATCAAAACGTCCGCAGTGCAGTCATGTTTTGAAAAAAGAGAGGAAATGATATTAAGATGAGTATTACAGTCGTATTAGAGCAAATGATAATTATTATGATTTTGATTCTGACAGGCATATTTCTGTTTAGAAAAAAGATGCTTTCCGAAGATACATCCAGACAGATATCCGGGTTGATTGTCAATGTCACCAATCCCGCTCTCTTAATATGCTCGGCTTTTGATGATACTCCGAAGCTTTCTCTTCGCGAATTAGGCGTCGGTATGTGTGTATTTTTGCTTTCCTATGCGATACTGATTCTTTTCGCTTATCTGATTCCGTTGATATTAAGGGTTCCGAAAGCTGCACGATATTCCTACCGCATGCTTACGGTTTTTGGAAATGTAGGATTTATCGGTATTCCTCTTGCTTCCGCCGTTCTGGGTTCAGGCTCTTTGATTTTTGTATCTATGAGCAATCTGATTTATAATATTCTTGTTTATACTTTCGGAATTTCTACATTGAAAAAAGCCTCGCTTGAACAGCATCCGGAAGAACATGACTCCGGCAATTCAGCTTCCAATACAGATTCCGGAAGTCTTTTTCATAAGCTTGTCAATGCCGGAACCGTTTCCGCAGCATTGACAATCATATTTTACCTGAGCAACTTCCGGATTCCATCAATCATTTCTTCTTCGCTGACTTATGCCGGCCGCACCACTACATTTTTATCCATGCTGGTACTCGGCGTCTCTGTTGCTCAGATGGCGCTTAAGGATATTTTTTCCCAGCCGAAACTTTATGTTTATACAATCATCAGGCAGATATTGCTGCCTGTAGGATTTACCTTAACACTCGGTCTTTTTATAAAAGAGCAGCTTATACTAAATACCTGTGCGCTTATGCTAGCGGTGCCGGCAGGCAATATGCCGCTTATGCTTTCTAAGCAGCTGAATGTAGACGAGTCTACGATATCGAGAGGTATTATTCTCACTACGATTTTAAGTCTGGCAACGATTCCGGTGGTGGCATTATTTATTCAGTAGTATCATTTTTATACGGTTTGAACCTTTATCATATTAGTTGTACCGGACATGCCAATCGGTACGCCTGACGTAATCACGGTTATATCGCCTTTTTCCAGCAACTCCATTTTTTCTGCTGCCTGAATTGCACTGTTAAATAAGTCAAACACATCTTTTTCTTCCTTTAGAAGAATCGGTGTTACTCCCCATGCCAGTGCAAGCTGCCTGCATACTTTTTCCGACGTCGTACAACCTATAATATCGCTTTCCGGTCTGTATCTGGATATCATTCTGGCCGAATATCCGGACTTCGTAACTGTAACGATTGCTTTGGCATTTAAGTCATATGCCGTAGTACAGGTTGCATGGCAGATTGCATCCGTTATATTCGTGTTAGCTTTTCTTTCGTGTGCAAAAAATCTTTGTTGATAGTCAACATCCTGCTCTGTCCGTTCCGCAATTCTCACCATAGCTTTAACTGCCTCGATTGGATATGCGCCTGCTGCCGTCTCACCTGAAAGCATGATTGCGCTGGTTCCATCATAAACCGCATTGGCAATATCCGTCGCTTCAGCTCTTGTCGGTCTGGGATTCTTAATCATGGATTCCAGCATTTGTGTGGCAATAATTGCCTGTTTACCCTTTTCGTACACCTTCTTAATAATCATTTTCTGAATTACAGGCACCTCTTCATAAGGGATTTCAACCCCCATATCACCCCTTGCTATCATGATACCGTCAGACACATCTATTATTTCATCTACATTCTGCACTCCCAGCATGTTTTCAATTTTGGCAATTATCTTGATATCTTCGCCGCCGTTTTTATCAAGCAGTCTCCTAAGCTGCAAAATATCATCCTTGTTCTGCACGAATGATGCTGCTACAAAATCTACATCCTGCTCGATTCCAAAAAGAATATCCGCTCTGTCTATATCGCTTAAATATGGCATTGAGAGATTTACGTCCGGTATATTGATTCCTTTATTATTAGAAACCACGCCGCCGTTTATTACGCGGCACACAATATTAGCATGTTCCACTTTTTCAACCTGCATCTCTATCAGACCGTCGTCAATCAAAACCTTCATACCTTTTTCAAGGTCTTCATAAAGACGGTTATAGGTAACGGAAACCTTCTCCTGAGTACCTTCCACTTCTTCTGAAGTTAAGGTAAACAGCTGTCCCGGATTTAAAGTTACTTTCCCATCTTTGAACTGTTTTACTCTTACTTCAGGTCCTTTGGTATCCAAAAGAAGAGCAACCGGTTTTTTCACTTCTTCACGAATCTTCTTAACCATATCCATTCTTTTTTTGTGATCCTCATGCACACCATGAGAGAAGTTGCATCTTGCAACATTCATTCCGGCAAGCATAAGCTGTCTCATTACATCTTCGTTATCCGTAGCAGGTCCTAATGTACATACTATCTTTGTTTTGCGCATATTTAAAATTCCTTTCTCTATACTTATTGCAAGATTTCCGCTGTACAATGTTTATATACCTATATATAATTTATATATAATCAATATAATTATACGTAATAAAAACAGGATTTGCAATAATTTCCAGCTCCACCTGTGCTAAAAAGTAATTTACATTGCCTATTTAAGACAAGTCTGATAAACTGTGAAAACAGAGGTGATTACTTATGGAAAAATTAATTTTGGTTTCCCCCACGTCCGACTATGCATATGACCTTACCTGCTTACGCACTGAAATAGAAAAAGCAGGAGATGCGGACAGTTTTGCCGGATGTTCACGATTGGAGAACTATAGCCGCGTGGAGGACTGGATTGAATATGTATACCTGAATCAATTCCCCGAAAATGTTTCCGAAGGACATGTCCCGTCAAACGTTTATCTGGCTTTGCGGGAAACTGATAAAAAAATCGTCGGCATCATTGATCTGCGGCATCATATACAGCATCCTGTCCTTGGTCTATGGGGCGGACACATCGGTTATACAGTAAGACCCTGTGAGCGTGGAAAAGGTTATGCCGCGGAAATGCTGCGGCTGAATTTGGAAAATGCAAGAAAACTGGGCTTGAAAAAAGTGATGATTACCTGTCATCCTGACAATCCTGCCAGTGAGAAGACCATTTTGGCAAACGGCGGCGTATATGAAAAAACTGTCGAGGTAAATGGAGACCTGATTAAACGATACTGGATTACACTTTAACCAATAGTATAGAAAAGAATCGGCTCCGGTGGTGGAAGCACCGAAGCCAACTCTTTTCACATATACAAACTAAGGGATATAGGTGAAAGCTTATTCAACATCCTGCAATGCAGCGTAATCCTCTTCTCCTGTACGAATCTTCACCACCTTGGCAACATTGTATACAAAAATCTTGCCATCTCCGATATGTCCGGTGTAGAGAGCTTTCTTAACTGCTGTGATAACTGCGTCAACAGGAATCTTACTGACAATTACTTCAACTTTAACCTTCGGAAGCAGCGTTGCATCCATTTCAACACCACGATATACTTCTCCTGAGCCTTTCTGGATACCGCAGCCCATAACCTGCGTCACTGTCATACCGGTAACGCCTAAGTCGTTCATTGCTTTCTTTAACTGGTCATATCTTGACAATTTCGCAATAACTACTACCTTGTGCATTCCCGTTGAAGATGCCGGATATTCCGCTACTACGGGAACGGCCGCATCTTTTTGTACCGCAGAGGCAGCGTCAAAGTCCTCTGTACCGAGACTGGTATTCTCATTGATATCCATTGTCATCGTATTGGAGATATCCATAATACTGAATCCTGAATATGCAGATGCAAGACCATGTTCACAGGAATCGAGTCCGACGATTTCTTCCTCTTCACTGACTCGAAGACCAACTGCCGCTTTGATGATTAAGAAGGCAATTGTTATCGTTACTGCCGTCCATGCCGCAACAGCTGCGAAACCAATTAACTGTAAACCTAACTGGTTAACTCCGCCGCCATAGAAAAGCCCGACCACACTATCATTTCCGGGTGCGGATGTAGTTGCGAAAAGTCCGACTGCTATAGTTCCCCAGATACCATTCATACAATGTACTGCTACCGCGCCTACAGGGTCATCAATATGAAGCTTATAATCCAAGAGCCATACGCCGAATATCACAAGCAATCCGGAAACAGCTCCGATAACCAACGCACCTGTAACATCGGTAACATCACACGGCGCCGTAATAGCCACCAAACCTGCCAGAGATGCATTCAGACACATGGAAACATCAGGTTTACCATATTTTACCCATGTAAAAATCATACATACTACAGTTGCAATCGCCGGGGAAATTGTCGTTGTCACGAAAACAGAACCCAGCTGCTCTATACTCGTGCATGCCGCACCGTTAAATCCATACCAGCCAAGCCATAATATAAATACACCAAGGCAGCCGATAGTAAGGTTATGACCGGGAATGGCATTTACTTTAATTTTACCGTCTTTTTCTTTGGTAAATTTACCAATACGTGCACCCAGCAGTTTTGCACCAATCAAAGCAGAAATACCGCCAACCATATGTATCGCGCAGGAACCTGCAAAATCGTGAAATCCCATCTGTGACAGCCATCCGCCGCCCCATATCCAATGTGCTTCAATCGGATAAATCAGTGCGGAAATCACACCTGAGTAAATACAATATGATAGGAACTTAGTTCTTTCAGCCATTGCGCCTGATACAATTGTTGCGGTCGTAGCACAGAATACGAGGTTAAATACAAAATTCGACCAGTCAAATTCCGCATAATTTGTGAAAATATCAAAGCCCGGTTTCCCAATAAGGCCAACCATATCCTCACCAAGCAACAGACCAAAACCGATCAGTATAAAGACAACCGTACCGATACAGAAATCCATCAGATTCTTCATCAGTATGTTACCTGCATTTTTGGCTCTGGTGAAACCGGTCTCTACCATAGCAAAACCAGCCTGCATCCAAAATACCAGCGCGGCTCCGATCAGGAACCAGACGCCAAACACTTCACCGTTCACGGCACTCAAAATCTCTTCTGTCATAATTTTTCCTCCTCACATACAAAAATGTGGAGTCAATCCGCCTTTTCACAAGCTCCATTGCTCCACATTCTCATACAATATAAATTTTTAACAATAAAATCCTCTCTTGCGGATTTATATTGTTATAAAGAAAAAAGCGCCTCGAATTTCTTCATAGCGCCTTTGCTCTTACAAGTTGTAAGTCTATCACCAATTATTTTGATTGTCAATACATTTTTTAAGTATCTTTCTAAACTTGACTTATACTATTATATTCGGGTATACTGTATTATACTTGCCTTGATATCAGTCTATGGAAAGGAATAATTTTTATGATAAAGATAGCATTATGCGATGATGATTTATCTGCATTAAATGAAGTCAGTGCTCTGATTGGTCAGTATCGTACAGAACGCAATCAGGAAATTGAATACACCACTTTCCACAGCTCTTTGGAGTTATTGACTGAATTCGAAAAAGGCGTTATTCCGGACATTCTGTTCCTGGATGTTATCATGCCGGGAGAAGACGGCATTAGTGTAGCAAAAGAAATCCGCCAATATAACGACATCGTCAAAATCATTTTTTTGACATCATCCTCTGAATTTGCAGTGGAATCCTACTCTGTCGGGGCATATTTTTATCAGGTAAAGCCCATATGTACAGATGATTTTTTTCATCTGATGGATTCAGTCATCTCTGAATGCGAAGAAATACAACAACGCAGTCTAATCCTTAACAGCAAAAGCGGTATCACCCGAATCAGTCTGACAAAGCTGGAATACTGTGAAGTAATAGGACGTACTTTATTTTTTCATTTAGAAAACGGTACTGTAGCTGAAAGCAATGGGAGTATGGATGAGCTATGCGGAAAGCTTGCTGATTATGATAACTTTATGCGCCCACACCGCTCATTCTTAGTAAATATGGAATATATCCAAAGCATCTCCTACAAGGCTATTATAATGAGTGACCTTGCAAAAATCCCCATTCCTCACGGAAGGTGTTCCGAGATAAAAAATAAATATCTCGAATATGCATTCAGCAGAAAACAGGTATTTATATCATGAACAGCATTTATTTAATTAATTCTATTGCAGTGGCTGCCTTTGGCATGATTTTATCTGCAGCATTTTGCGATATTCTATGGACATGGCGAAAACGTTTGATTATAGCGGGCAGCTTAGCTGTAAGTCTATCAATTCAGGGATTGATATATTTTCTGATCAGCCCTGATATAGTCGTATACTTTTATCCGCTTATCACGCACCTTCCCCTTATTATAGTGCTTTATATCCTCAGCAGAAAAATCCTATGGTCTACAGTTTCTGTATTAACGGCATATCTATGCTGCCAGACCCGCCGCTGGCTCGCACTGCTTATCGTCACCATTTTTTCAGGGAACCTAATGACGCAAGATGCGGCTGAGGTAATTCTGACATTGCCGATACTATTGTTATTACTGCGGTTTATTGCACCTTCTGTGCGTTCTGTCTCACATAATACAATTTCAGCGCAATGGCGGTTCGGTCTGATTCCTGCATTATATTATTGTTTTGATTATTTAGCGAGCATATACACCAACCTGCTCTTGGAGGGCACTCTTGTTGTTGTTGAATTCATGCCGTTTGTATGCAGCGTAGCATATCTGATATTTTTAGTCTATTCTTCAACAGAGGGACGGATACGACTCCAGCTCGAACAAAAACAGGATGTTATGAACCTGCAAATTTCACAGGCTGTACGTGAAATTGAAGCTCTGCGGGAGTCACAACATAAAACCAGAACTTACAATCACGATTTGCGCCACCATTTGCAATATGTTTCTTCCTGCATAGAAAACGGACGTTATGAGCAGGCGCAGGGGTACATCCACGAAATCTGCTCTGAAATTGAGGCGAATAAAGTGACAATCATCTGCGAAAACGAAGCGGCAAATTTAATTTTTTCCGCCTTTGTTGAACGCGCGAAAACTGCAGGTATTCCTATTACAATAGATGCGGCGCTTTCACAAAACATTTCAATCTCCGAAAACGATTTATGCGTGCTGCTGTCTAATGCATTAGAAAATGCCCTTCATGCATGTCAGAAACGAAAAGAAAAGGGCTTATCCGGAACAATTGATGTCTCTGCATATGAAAAAAACGGTAAATTTTTTCTGCAAATTATCAATTCATGTGATGCAGATATTATATTTCAAGATGATATCCCTGTCACGAGTGCGCATGGACACGGAATCGGTGTACACAGTATCTGTGCCGTTGTGAATAAGTATGACGGTATATATAGTTTTTCAGTTAAAGAAGATAAATTTATTTTACGGGTTTCCCTTTAATCTGATTGTCAATTCAGTTTAATTCATAGCTATTCAAATAAAGAGAAGCTCTTTAGAGCTTCTCCGGTTCTGGATATTCCACGCCGAAAGTATCAACTGTAACTGTTTCGATTTGCTGGTCTTCTAAGGGACGATCATTGTAATCAGTAGCTGTCTCGGCAATTTTATTAACATTTTCCATACCTTCTATAACTTTTCCAAACGCTGCATAAGCGCCGTCCAAATGGGGGCTTGTCTTGTGCATGATAAAGAACTGGCTGCCTGCTGAATTGGGCAGCATGCTTCTTGCCATGGAGAGTACACCCTCAGTATGCTTCAGGTTATTCTCATAACCGTTCTGTGCAAATTCACCGCGGATAGAGTAGCCGGGACCACCCATGCCGGTGCCTTCAGGATCTCCGCCCTGAATCATAAATCCTTTGATTACTCTGTGGAAAATCAGACCGTCATAAAAGTTTTTCTGGATAAGACTGATAAAATTATTTACTGATATAGGAGCGATCTCGGGATATAATTCGGCTTTAATAATATCTCCGTTTTTCATGGTAAATGTAACAATTGGATTTTGTGCCATTTCTTTAATTCC
>JAIDPH010000022.1 GCA_029062885.1 Lachnospiraceae bacterium | reverse complement strand
ACGTTCCAGAATAAACCCTCTGAGTTTGGAAAACTTGTTACAAAATCCAAGAAGTATTGTACAGATGGAAAGCAAATTGTCTTTGCATTGGAGAACTCTTACGGCTACGGCAGGGCCTTGGCTGCATGGCTGGTCGAGAGGGATTATCTTGTAAAAGATGTGAACCCGGCATTATCATATGCTTACAGAAAGAGCGTTCCCCAGTACAAAAAGAATGACAGCTACGATGCACAGTGTGTTGCAAGAGTAGCCATCAACGAACTGAATAATCTGCCCGATGCTATGCCGGAGGATATGTACTGGACGTTGAGTCAGCTTGTTAACAGGAGAACCAATTTAAAGGTGCATCATGTTCGGCTGAAAAATCAATTGCATGAGCAGGTGTGCATTGCCTATCCAAGTTACAAGCAATTCTTTCAGGACATCGGAAGACCTACGGCGCTTTACTTCTGGGTGCATTATCCATCTCCCAGACTGTTGCAGGGAAAGACAGTGGAGGAACTGGCGGAGGAATTAATCCCCATAAGCCACAATCAATTCTCAATCCGCAAGTGTCAGGAGATACTGGATGCAGTAAAAGCAGACGGTGACACCACAAGGGATTATCAGTCAGAACGAGATGAGATCACAAGAGGTCTGGTTCAGGATGTACAACATTATGCCACACAGCTTGAGGAAGTGGAAAAAGCAATCAGTGAATTCCTGCCGAGATTTGAATGTACATTGAACACGATTCCTGGAGTCAATGACATCACAGTTGCAAAGCTGCTCTCGGAGACGATAAGCCATCCAAGCAGGGAAACAGGAGACTACAAGGAACGATTTACTTCCTTGCAATTCAAATGATTCAGCTATCGTCTAAAGGATTGCCGAGGAATCCCAGCTTTTATGCTTATTATCAAAAGCAGTTGGCAAGAGGCAAGAGCAAACCACAGGCATTGATTCTGATCTCCAGACGGTTAGTCAATATCATTTATGGAATGCTGAAAAACAAAACGGAATACAAGATGCCGGAAGTGCTGGAAAACCACAATTAAATCTGTACCGATAAGGAAAATTTTGTAGTAAAGACAGAGAAAAGATGATAGAATTTTTAAGCAGAGAACACCGCTGCTTTGGATAGCATTGTTTTTTTAAGAAGCGGAACTGCTTAGAAAAACATAACCATTATGTTTCAGTGTCAAGGGTGGTAAATATTCTGCATTTGGAGAAATGTCAGATGCGGATGGTATCAAGTATAGCAATTGGATGAAGGTGAGAGAAGGTGAATTGTATACAGATTATGTAAAAGCAGGAGAAGAGTTATTAGAGAAGTTGGATACTGATGGATATAAGATATTAAAAGTAGAAGATGCAACAATCGCTAACGCTGATTGGTATGATATGGGATTTACTAAACCTCCAATTGCAGAAAATACAACAGCATATACAGTGGAGGCTGGAAGTTATTCATATTCGAGAGTGTATTTAGAAGGATATAATAATCCTGTGAGTGTATTTATTGTTAGAACAGATGAGATTGCGGGATTAAGTGCACAAGAAATTGCGGAGAAATTGGCATTATCCAATGTTCCGAATAAGATTGTAGAAGTAGAATTACCATCTTCGACACCTTTAGAAGTTAGCATAGTTGGTCCACAACCAGACTGGGGAACTATTGGAGGAGATGTGCAATTTGCAATAAAGGATGTTGATTTAAATCCACAATGGTATACAAATATAAGGGATTTAGAATAGGAGAACATAATGATAATAAATAATAAAACGCTTCAAATTAATGAAAGAGAAATTGAAATGGAGTATACAATACAAAAATGCATAGAGTACGACAATCAAATCGTGGTATTGATATATGATGAAGTTATTATTGCAAATAATGTTATTTGTTTTGATAAACAAGGGAGAGAACTGTGGCGAATAAATGATATATTAAATATTAAACGACCAACGGGAAATGTTGATATAATTAAAGAAGGCACTAACGTTTTGTTAGTTCATTCAGTATTAGGAATGTGCTTTAAAATTGATGTCGAGAAGAAAGAAATAATTGAAAAGTCATTTTTAAGATAGTATGTAGATATGGTCGGTAGATGCACTAGCTGATGTATCGGCATTTACGGCAGGGTATGCCTGTGATGAACTGGGTATGCCTGCGGGAGTGTCGTTCTTGGCGAGTATGCTTACAGGATGTACGGTATCGGTGGGTGTAGGCGGATATGTGTTTACAGATTCAAGCGGCAAAGTCGTGAAGGAACTGGACGCCGATGAGATGAAGACATGGCTGAAGAGCATGGTTGATGATCTGGATGATATGACGGGGGGAGGTGGATATAAGGGTGGTTCAGGACATCGATATTCAGTAGATTCGACTATGTTTCCAGACGATGAAGTAGCGGGAATATTACGAAATGGTGAATATGTTAAGAATCCAACTGCACATAATATCAATGATTATATAAGCGAGGGCTCTAATTATTTGGGAAGCAAAAATATGAATGGGCAATATATGTATGTCGTTGATATGGATGGAAATATCATAATAGGTACAAGGGGAGGGCAAAGGATGCCACATCCCACATTAGTCGGAGGTAGTAATCCTCAAGTACAAGCAGCTGGTATGATAGAAATTCGAGGTGGAAAAATATATAGCATAAACAACGCCAGTGGACATTTTAAACCCAGTATTGAGAGTTTAGAAGTTGCAGAGGATGTATTTAGTATTCTGCCACAAAATATTTTTTCGAAAGATTTTCAAGGTTATTTGCCATATGGAGAATAAGGAGGATGATTATGGACTACATAGATACATGGGGATTATATCAGTGTTTTCAAGGGACTGATGATGAAATGGTTGCTTCTGATTGTAGAGAAGAATTTTTTGCACTACAACCAAATGGCAAAGTGTTTCAATGTATTTCATCTCATGAAGGGATGATTACTTTGAAGTATGGAGAAAAAGTGTTTCAAGTCAATGCTAAGCTTTATAAGAGAGTCAAAGGACCGCATTATAAAGTGGGAGATAAAGTAGAAATAATCGAAAAATCATTAATAGGTCAAATTGTAGATGTAAATTGGCATTTCAAGGATGATGCACCATTTTATCTTGTTGAAGTTGATAGAAAGAAAAGCGGAAAAAGATATAGAGATTGCGATTTAAAGGAAGTGGAATAAAGTGGATTATATAGGTTTAAGTAAAGAAATATCTTATGTTTTGCGTCATGCTCCATGGGAATATGAACTAGAAATGGATGAAGAAGGCTGGGTCCCAATTGAACAGCTTTTAGACGCATTTCAAAGGACTAAAAAATGGAGCAACGTTTGTGAAGCAGATTTGAATGATATGATTGAAAAATCTGAGAAGAAGCGCCATGAACTTGCAGATGGGAGAATCAGGGCATTTTATGGACATTCTATGCCAATGAAGATTTTAAAAGAAGAAAAAAAGCCACCGAATGTTTTGTATCATGGTACAGCAAGGCGATTTTTAGAATCAATTAATGAAAATGGCTTATTACCTCAAAGCAGGCAATATGTTCATTTATCACAAGACATTGAGACTGCTGAAGAATTGATAAATCTTATTTAGTTACTGTTAATCGCTCTATAACTATGAAAAGCAGGGAAATAACTGGTTATCAGATATTTCCCTGCTTTTTAAATCCAAAATGTAATGGATTTGTAACAGATATGATGCAAAAATGATGCAAAGTTATCTTATAATGTAAAAAAAGGAGGAAAATGCTAATGAATAAAAAGAAAGCTATCATGATATTGAGTGTGTGCATTTCACTTCTGGTTTGTACAGCCTGTCAGAAGCAGGTTGAAGATGCGGAGCCTATAGACATTGAAACAGATTCAGAGGTAGAGACTGTTCAAGAGGACATTGAGGACAGTATAGAAGAAACGGAGCCGGAAGAAGAAATAGAGGAAGAACTGACAGAAGACGACCTGAGAGAATCAGATACTAATGAGGAAGAAAGCAGAATCGTCTATAACAGGGCATTAGAAGATGGTGAGACGATTTTAGACGGATATAATAATCTCATTCTGGAAGAGGATGTCAAAAGGTCAGCGCTCATTTATCTGGATGAAGATGACATACCGGAACTGTTGGTGCTGAAAAACGGAGAGTACCACCTGTATGCCTGCGATGGCACACAGATAACGGAGATAGCTATGGCTGATGGCGGAATCAAGGCAAATGCGTATGGACCCAGACATATTTTGGAAAATTATTCAGGAGATTACACTTTTTACTGGTTTGAATATGTCCCTTATCAAAGGTTGCTCCGTGTACATAACAGCATTGATGAGGAAAGATGCGATTATTACCTGAGATATGAAGACGGTTCCTTTGCATTGGAGTTAGAAGCGAGATTCGTTGATACTACATGGCATACATACGATGCCAAACAGGAAATAGACAATGAGGATTTTTTAAGCAGGCTCTCTGACATAGGATATGATGAGCTTATGCCTTGCGGCTATCTATATGAGAATATAGAGGATGCCTATGAAAATATAGGAAGAACTTCAAGTACCAGAGAAGTGCTGGAAGACTTTATAAGTGGAAAAATTGACGCCGTGTATACTGTGGAAGAGGTAAATGATATTCCGGAAGAGAGCTTTGTCATGAGAAGTTATGAGGAGATCTTTGATGCTAAAACATTAGGAGAAGGTTGGGGGAGTACAGAGTATGTAGATTTTGATAATGACGGAGAAGAAGAACTGGTTATACGTGGCTATACGGGGAATTGTGCTTTTTTGGATGTGATTGGGGATACAGTTTATGTTGTGATAGAAACATTTTTTACGACCGATAGAGCCCATGTTGCTGAAATGGAAGGAAAGAAAGTTATTGAGAGAGCTGACTATTTATATGTGGGAAGGAAATGCTATGATATATTTCAATATGATGCCTGTGGCTGCGTAGTAGATTTCTTTGGGTTATATGCTTTCTATGAAGGGAGCAGTTATACTGCGGAAGATGAATTTTGGTATAGGGAGCAGGAAATAACGATGGAAGAGTTTGAGGAAATGGTGAATAGTATTCAGGATATTCCATCAGAGTGAGAGGAAAATGCTAATGAATAAAAAGAAAGCTATCATGATATTGAGTGTGTGCATTTCACTTCTGGTTTGTACAGCCTGTCAGAAGCAGGTTGAAGATGCGGAGCCTATAGACATTGAAACAGATTCAGAGGTAGAGACTGTTCAAGAGGACATTGAGGACAGTATAGAAGAAACGGAGCCGGAAGAAGAAATAGAGGAAGAGCTGACAGAAGACGACCTGACTGAATCAGATACCAATGAGGAAGAAAGCAGAACAGTCTATAACAGGGTACTAGAAGATGGTGAGACGTTTTTAGACGGATATAATAATCTCATTCTGGAAGAGGATGTCAAAAGGTCAGCGCTCATTTATCTGGACGAAGATGACATACCGGAACTGTTAGTGCTGAAAAACGGAGAGTACCGTCTGTATGCCTGCGATGGCACACAGATAACGGAGATAACTATGCCTGATGACGGAATCAGGGCAAATGCGTACGGACCCAGACATATTCAGGAAAATTATTCAAGAGATTGCACTTTTTACTGGTTTGAATATGTCCCTTATCAAGGGGTGCTCCGTGTACATAACAGCATCGATGAGGAAAGATGCGATTATTACCTGAGATATGAAGACGGTTCCTTTGCATTGGAGTTAGAAGCGAGATTCGTTGATACTACATGGCATACATACGATGCCAAACAGGAAATAGACAATGAAGATTTTTTAAGCAGGCTTTCTGACGTAGGATATGATGAGCTTATGCCTTGTGGCTATCTATATGAGAATATAGAGGATGCCTATGAAAATATAGGAAGAACTTCAAATACCAGAGAAGTGCTGGAAGACTTTATAAGTGGAAAAATTGACGCCGTGTATTCTGTGGAAGAGGTAAATGATATCCCGGAAGAGAGCTTTGCCATGATAAGCTATGAGGAACTCTACAATAGCTATATAATGGGAGATGCCATTGGGAGTATAAATTATGTAGATTTCGATAATGATGGAGAAGAAGAGCTGGTAATGGAAGATTATATGGGGAACAGTATCTTTTTTGATGTAATCGGAGATACCGTTTATAAGGTGATAAGAGCATCCGGTACTGCCGATATCGCTTATATTGTTGAAATGGAAGGAAAGAGAGTCATTGCGAGAACAGATCTGACACATGGTGGAAGGCGATGCTATAGTATATTTCAATATGATGCCTGTGGCTGCGTAGTAGATTTCTTTGGGTTAGATGCTTATTATGAAGGGAGCCGTTATACTGCGGAAGATGAATTTTGGTATAGAGGGCAGGAAATAACGATGGAGGAGTTTGAGGAAAAGGTGAATAGTATTCAAAGAATTCCATTGGAGTGAGAGGAGAAACTACGAGTGATAGGTGATGGAATGAAAATAAAAAATAAAATGATACAATGCATATTTATATCCATATTTGCGGTAAGCATATGTAGTTGTGGGAAAACAGTGCAGGAAGCGGAATCAGAGTTGACAATAGAGCAGGAAGAATCGGACATAGAGACGGAAACAGGAACTGATATAGAATCGGTAGATGAACCGGGAGAGACTGTGGATGGAGAAGAACCCGTAAGCCGGATGCATACTGCGGAAGGAGCAATAGCATTTGTTGCAGAGGCGGACGATGCTGTGCATGAATTTATGGTTATTGGAGGTCGTGAACGACCTGTTCATGATAGGGAAAAGGTGCGCAGCCGCCTACAGGAATATTTTGATGACTCTATTATTGATTACATCTTATATATATACCAAATCAAGGAAGTAGATGAGGGATACTCTTATACCGACTGGTATGCTGAATATGATTATTATTGGACAGATATGACTGAGGAAATGACGCTGATTTCCCAGGATGATACCTACTGTGAAGTGGGGATTGTGCTTCAGCATGGATGGCGAACTGGCTGGGATTATGAAACAGTGCCTGTCAGGCTGGAATGGCGAGAAGAGGGATGGAAGATTGTAGACATCAGTCAGTGGTATAATGATTTCCGTTATTACTATATGCCGGAAGGAGATTTCTTCCCGGAATATTTCACTCGGGAACTGGCGGAGGATTTGGAAGAGTGTTTTGGAACAGACGAAGAGGGGAACAGGGTGATAATCGCAGCGGAGGTAGATGAGAACGGCTATATACTGGCGGATAGCAGCGAACGCCTTCTTTCTGAGGAAGAGATAGAGGAACTGTCTAAGTATGAGTTGTATCTTGCCGTACAGGAGATATATGCCCGTCATGGAAAGAAGTTTTCCGACCCTGTGCTGTACTGGCATTTTAACAATCAGGAATGGTATAAACCATATCACTTCCTGTTTTATGAAGAAACTCTTTCCGAGATTGAGACAGAAAATATCCGACTGCTTTCGGATAAAGGAAAACTTGCGGAGAGGGCGGAGATTGCTTATAACAGCCTGTATCCGGTTACGAGAGAAGGGGAAGGAGTGACTGAGGAAGAGGCGGCATGCATGGTATACCATGCCTTTGAGATGGCGAATGAAGTCATTAGCTTTAAAGAAGAGAATTTCCTTGAAGATAAGTCGGACGATATTAGTGATATTTATTCACTGGGAGAATACTCGGAGGAAGGACGTCTAAAAGAATATCTGTCAGAATGGTTTGCTGAAGATATATTTGATTATCTGACAGCGATGTACCGTGAATGGGTATGTTTGTATCAGGATAAGGACGGAAACTATGTAATGAATAGGGAAGGGATTTTTCCATGCGATAAGCCCTATTTCTTTTACAGCGTAAATATGACTGAGACAGAGGAAAACAGGATGGTAGTGGAGATGCCATTTGTTAACGGCATAGTAAGCATGGGGGAGATTACCTTTGAAAAGAGGAATGGTAAGTGGTTGATAACCAATATTTCCCATCCATACTATGATGAATTTTATGTTGAATGGCAGGAGTTTTTGCGAGAGTCTTCGGCGGAAGGACTTCCTCCGATGCAGATAGAAGAAGAGCAGGAAGAACCACTGGTACAAAGGGTTGTGGGAAAAAATACTTCGGAAGTCGGCGGACATGAGACAGAAAATACAAATTATGCGTTGTATCCCTCTACAATTGTGGAAAGTGACCCTAAGGGTAAGCCATCACATTTTATCCCATGGGAGACAACATCAGAACTTATCTTTCCTCAGATTTATTATTCCAGAGAATATGGGGATTATCAGAACAGTAAAATAGAAACGGCAATCAATCAGGAACTGTTTAATGCCATAGGATATGCTGATTATCTTTCTGACAGGGATACCCGTTTGCTGCGTGAAATTATGATGGATTATGAAATTACCAAGGCGGATGATGAACTGATAAGCATCAAATACTATGGAACAGTTTTAGATGTATGGCATGAAAATGATATTTGTTATGGCATTACAATAGATATTCAAACGGGTGAGAAGGTGGCGTTGTCAGAAATAATGACACTGGAAGATAATTTAGTAGAGCGGGTGGAAAATGGAGAGATAAAAATGTCATCACCGTATGACTGGGAGGTTTCTGTTGGGTACATAGAAGAGTTTTATGAAGATTATCAAAAAGGACTTCGGGATGATTATACCTGCTATTATTTGGAAGAGGATGCCGTTAATTTAGTGATAGATACCATGAGAGGAAATAATAATTATTTTATTCTCAGAATTCCATTGGAGTGAGAGGAAGAACATATCTATATGCGCAGGATATTGAGAATAATTGTAAGCACAGTAATTGTAATTTCAATGTGCTTTATCTGTATAAAAGCACTAGAGAAAAAAGACAATATTGCAGCAGAAATATCATCAGATGCGAGCACGGTAGAGGAAGAGGAGCAGCTACAGATACCAATAAGGGAAGAAAACATAGAGGAAGCAAAGTCAGAACCATTAGAAGATTTTTCTTATTATATTGATAGAGTAAACCTTTACGATAGTTATTATTCTGATATGTATGGCGTCGATATTGAAAGTAATAGTGATTTGTTTCTTCCGGTTCCGCTGGTTACGATACGCAGTGATATAGAGAAAGAAAATCGTCTTAATGTGCTGATTCTGGAGCGCTGCAACAGTGTGCTGCCTAGAGAAAAAGTGTGGATGGATAAGGCGGAGCTTAGTATATCTTTCCGTTCTGAAAAATATTTATGCTTTGAATATATTTCACACGCAGCGATTCCTGAGGATTATGATTATAAGCAGTTATATTTTACTCTGGACTTAGAAGAACAAAGTAGTTTGAGAGGGAATGCAGGTTACGATGTTTATGAACAGACGATAACCTGCGAAGGTATAAGCACATCATGCGTACAAGTGAGAGGATTGGAGTGTTTGAAGATATAAAAATATTTCTTGCATATAAAACGGAGAAATGGTTGTCGGTAGTGTATTCCATTAAAGCGGATGAACCATCTATAAAAACCGGGAAAGGTTTGGCGGAAATACCTTTGCCGAAAATTTATGAATATTTAAAAGTGGATCCTTGGTATGATTAATCAAGTTATGAGGACTTCCTGTATTTTTTGTGCTTCGAAAAAACAGGTCGTATGACCTGCTTTTTATCATGGGTATATTTTCTTCTCTGAATGAATATCGCATTCCTTTTCATGTAAAATACCTGTTCAATGCCAATGCTTTATCCTTTATTTATGTGTATACAGTAGATGTACTGAAAATCGGGAAGAGTAAGGCGGAGGTTTTGTATTCATATTAGGAGGATTCTATGAAAAAGATTTTCATTATATTCATTGTTATTGGTTTGTTGGGTGGTATTTACATATATGCACAGGCGACGGAGGATAATCATGAAGAAGGAGCATATTTTGTCTCAACGTTTTTTATATCCTCGACTTTTGAAGCATGTATAACTACATTCAAAGATGACTTTGTGACAAAAGTTGCAAATATATCCCAAGATGAACCTGATATAGATAAGCCTATAGAAGAAGCGGTTGTGCCGGAATCTGAATCATACATAGAAGAGCCTGTAGTAGAATTGTCTGATGAAGAGTTGGAACAGATTAAGAGTGAAGCAGATTCATTTTTATCCTCAGCTGTTGTTACGGATTTTTTAGCTATGAATTCTGAGGATTTTGAAAATAAGTATGACAGAAATCAATTATATGAGGGGAACATCCTTTATTGTGATATGGCAGCATGGCAGTATCAAGGAACGCAATTAGATGGCTTTCAAGATCCGGAAGATTATTATAATGTTATAAATATTGCTGCGCTGCGTTATACGGTAGATGACCGATTATATGATTTTATAGAGGAATATCATTCAGATGCCGGTTCTATTGGCAATAGTAGTTCTATGACAGACGTTTATATTCAGCATATGGGAGATTATGTGATATCAATCTATTTTCAAAGAGATATGGATACTCAAAAGGAAGATTCGATGAAACTGTTGGAAATTTCATATGTGAAAGTGGAATTGGGCGAAGGGGAAGCACCGAGGTCTTTATATCAATATTTGGAAAATGACTATTATGAAGTAAGAGAGGCTATTTTATCAGAAGACTGGATAATATCACCGGAAAGAAATAAAGGAATTTGTGTGATGAATGGCGCTTTACCCAAACATCCGGCGCAGATTTTTATACGTTATCGGGACAAAAGACCGGATACTGTTTTTCGATTTACATGGGAGCAGGGGATTGCCGGATGGATTGATGATAAACATGTTGTTTGCTATATGATGGATTGGAAACCCAAGTTAATTCATCTGGAAACGAATCAGATAGAAGAAATCGAAATAGCTGTTGGAGATGATGGACGGCGCGTTTTCGATTCTTACGGAGCGCATTATGAGATAAACGGAAATAAGCTGATTGCCAAAGTTTTGGGAGAAGAAGTTTATCGTTGGGATATTGTGAAAGAGAATAATGAAGTATATATTATGGAAGAAAATTAAAGCCCGCAAAGAATATGAAAAGTATTATGAATTTGAATGAAAGGAATGGTGAAAGATGGATATGTCATTTTGGAATAAAATATTAAAGGTCATCGGAATAGGTATATGCATGCTTAGTTGTACCATACAAACAGATAGAGAGTCTGATATTTATAACATAAATATTGAACAGGAAATAAGTGAATATAGGGAAAGGTTTATAGAATTATACACAAGCAATGCACTGGACGATACAGAATCTCAGATGAATATTGAGGAGTTTGAGATAGATTATGATGGGAATAATGGTGAGCCTGTAACGTTAATAAAATATACAGATTCATATGGGGAGGTGCTAAGATACCAACTGCATTTCTATGGTGAAACAATGCATTGCAGTATAGACTATTATTTATGCAGGGATTTTGTTTTGGTTAGTAAAGAATGTAATTATTACAGTAGTTGGGTATTGACCGCCGGGTATTCGGATGTCCTGTATAGTAGTATAGAAAATTGGATTATTTTTGATAATGCAGTGTACATTTTACATGATGATGGTGAATTGGAAGAAATTGAGGAAATGCAGATGGAGATTCCTTTAATAGAAGAAATTGAAACATATAGATTATATTAAATTGAAAAATAGGGGAGAATGCTGCGGTAGAATGAAAGAAAAATATTGATGAATAATTATGGAAACTAATTAGAATTATTTCAGCGAGAAAAGCAACTAAAAATGAAACAAAGACGTATGTCAGATACGCGGGAGGTGGCATTGATGAGAGAGGAATATAATATTGAAGATTTGAATCCAAGAAAAAATCCATATACTAAAAGACTGAAAAAGCAGATTACAATAAACATTGATAATGATACTGTTGATTTTTTCAAGGAACAAAGTGAGGAATCAGGCATTCCATATCAGACATTGATAAATTTATACCTATCGGATTGTGCAAGGAATAAAAAGCAGTTGCAGATATCTTGGGAAGAGATGGGAAAACAATTTGAAGATTACTAACTATGAAAAACAGGGAAATAACTGGTTACCAGATATCTCCCTGTTTTTTGTATGAAGTGTCCTTTGAAGTTTATTTTATTGTTACTGTTGATACATTTAAAATGCAATAGATTTGTAACAGATATGATGAAAAAATGATGCAATGCTATTGTAAAATGAAAAAATAGAAAGAAGAGAAAACTTTTTTGTATGCCATGGGGAATATTTTCTGTTAGAAAAAATGAAGACTCATAAAAATGAAATTCGGCTGTTTGGAAAGGATAAAATCTATGAAGAAGGTTATGCAAATTGTGCTTGTCATGATGGTACTGGTATGTATTTATCGTTATACCAAGTCGGAAGCAACAATCTCTCTTGCACAGGAACCAGAGAAAGAGGACTATGCAATTGAGACAGACAGAGAAATAGAAAATGAAACAGAAAATGAGCCGCTAGAGCAAATACGGTCTACAGTTATCGGTGAGGTAGAAATTTTAGAGAAATCCATACAGGCGAACATAGAGGTTGAAGGCTGGAGCCGAGTCAGAACATGGGATTTGAAATATCCATATTTTAGCGGGGAGGAAGCGGCGCTTCTTAAAGGAATAAATAATCAGATTTATGAGTGGGTTCGGGAAAGGAACATGGATGATTCCGATGAACTTTACTATATAGAACTGACATATGAAATTACATACATGGACGAACGCATTGTAAGTATTCTCTTTGAAGGAGATGGTGGTGGAAGTTCATATTACGGAAATAGTCATGGAATGAGTTTTGATTTAAGAACGGGAGAACTTCTTTCTTTGACAGATTTTTATGAATGGTCGGAATGGAAAAACTTAATGGAAAATGCAATGGAGCAGGATCAATTAAGAACTCAGATACTTAGAGGATATACGGAGCTAGAGGAAGAGGAGAACAGGGAATATCTGGAAGAGTATTTTATTCCTTTGTTTCAGGAGGATTCTGATTTAGAGCAGACCAATCTTGATTTTTTTATTAAAGATGGATACTTGTATTTTATAACGCATGCTTATCCTTCATGCAGGGAAGATTCCTATGTAAAGTGGGAAGTGCCGTTTTGGGACGGAAGTGTTTGTCAAATAGAAGACATTATAAAGAGTGTACCTGATAGATATAATGAAAGTCAAGACAGTGTTTCACTCCTAAAATTAGAGGAAATGCTTGAAAATAATATTTTCGAGAATGTTACTTTTCAGAATTCAGAGAAAGCAATCGTATTTTATGAAACGAATGTACATACCCCTTTTGAGGGATATCAGATTCCGATTTATCGGGAAACCTCAGAAAAGGATATTCTTCTTGAAGGTACATTTCTGGTAGAAAAAGATACGGGAGATATTTATATACGTGGGGATAAAGAATGGGTACTGCTAAAGGAAGGAATATTGAAGGGTTTAGTCTTGCCGGATGAACCGGAAGATGTTTTTGTGCATGAATACGATGGAGATAATGAGGTCGTAGTTGAATTGCTGGATAAGGTTTTTGATTTCCTAAAAACAAAGAAGGGATATGCGAATTTTAAAATTAAATATGATGGTGCATATTCTTTTTTGGGAAGGAAGTATCACAGTGTTTCTCTAATAGAAGATATAAACGATGACATGACACATACATTACAACGCTTTAGTGTTGACATGGAAACTGGGGATTTATACCGGGAGTCAGATTCCGAAGAACGAAAAGAATTGTATTATATGGGAAATTTGGAAATAGAACAGGAGGCAGCAGAAGCTGGAACAGAAGATATCAAATATGTTGACGAAGTAATGCCAGTGAAGTATACGGATGATTTGTCATATCTCGCGGATATGAAATATACGAATAGCACTTACGTTTATCAGGACGGTAAGGTGTATTACCGCAGATATCATGAGGATTCATACGAAGAGACGGCGTTGTGGGGAGAGTATGATGCTATTCCCGAAACCAAAAAGGAAATGATATGTGTGGATGCGGAAGGGGTAGAAACAGTACTGTTTACTGATGAGGGATATGGTGATATTTATCTGTTTAATAACAGATTTTATTTGACTATGTCAGAACGAAAAGAAAGTGCATACGGCTATACATATACGGCAAGATGTCTATATTCTGTAAATATGCAGGGAAAAGAGAGAATTGACTATGGAGAGGGATATGTTTTTGCTATTGATAATGAGAGGAAAATTATCATTATGCAGCTGCGGGAGGAAAGCGATATCTGCTATTACGCTGTGAACTATGAAACAGGGAAAAAGGAACGGTTGTGCTTTGAATATCCTTTTGACAGCGGTGCATATCAGGATGGATGGTTTTACTATGAGAGGCACACCGGTGATGACATTACATGCAAACTGTGCGCAGTTTCCATAGAAGGAGAAGAGCGGGAAATCATAGAGCTTACTTCGGCTGGTAATCAAGTTTCTAATGTCAGAGAACATATATCAGATATCAAAGTGGATGAGAACAGGATTTATTTCATTTTCGGCGGATGTGACGGAAGCTTGCAGGTGTTTCAGGGAGGAAAATTAATTAGCATCAAACTTGATGGGACAGATTATAGGGCGGTAGAGACAGAACGTGATGCTTTTTATCTTAGCCACGACAAGGGAAAGCCGATGGTATATTTTGTAAGTCATTACAATGCTCCATTAAATGAAAATGATGCAATGGTATGGGATGTTGAAGAGGATATCTGCTATCGCTCCGATTTTCCGGCGGATGATTTAAATTACTATGAGAAAAGTATTTATAAAGATGGAAGTATCTATAAAAATGTCGAACGCATGTGGCGCTATTATCCTGCGACGATGGGCTCTCTGTACAGTGTTACGAGATATGACAGCGACTTACAGAGGCAAAAAGAGGACATTTATGCAATACCGGATGACTCCGGTAAAATCGTCAGGGTTGTGACGGATATAGAGCAATATATCACTAAATGGGAAGAGGAAGAAGCAAGCTATATAGACTATGAAGACTTCTATTTTGCAGATGGTTATTTATATTTTAAGGTAGAATACAGCGTTTATGATAAAGGAACTTCTATCGGTTGGCGGGATGGGCTTCGAAGACTTCACGTAGATATCTGTCGCCTGAAAATCGGAGAGAATAAGGCGGAGATTTTGTATTCGTATATATAACAAAAGAGTATTAGTTCACAGGGAGGTATAATGTGCGAAGATTTATGATGATTCAAATTGTATGCTTGGCGATATTTTTTGCCGGCACAGAGGGAAATGTTGACGGCTGTGAAGCGCAGACTAAGAAAGGCATTTACAGCGATAATTCTATCTATGATAAGGATTTTTATGATTCTTATAGAACCGGAAAATTTATGTGGATTAGGTTCCAGGAGGAAAATCTTCAGGAAGATTTGGAAGATTATTTTGATGTAAGCGATTGCGCAGAAGGACCGGAGATTCTTGCTGATATGTTTCTGGATAAGCGAACGATTGAAATGGGTGAAGAAGAACTTAAGGAATTATTTTACCGTCATGGTTATTATCTGTATCTGCATCATAAGGAGATAGATGAGCTTCATATTCGAATAGTGGAAGTGCAGGAAATCGATGGACTATCCTTATACCCTATACGCATAGCGATTCAGACATGGGATGAAGAAAATATCTATTTAGAAGATATTACTGCGCCCATTCCGAGGAAAATAAGGGATTTTTTGATAATTGAAGATGATGATGAGCTGAGGATGGTTATACATTCATCCGGGGTTTCTGTTGATTATGTGGCGGAAGAGGAATTAAGCTTTTGGGAATTTAGCGATAATGGACATTGGGATTTGACGCCGATGGATTTAGAAATTGATACGAGCCATGCCCATATTACAGGAGATGGGTATCCGGATTTGGATAGGGACGAGTTATTTCCGACAGTATATTATCAAGATGGAATAGCATTCGGTTCGAGCAGGCAGAATGATATGAATGCTTGTGGAGAAACGACACTTAGATTAGGAAAACTGGAAGAAATTAAAAAAAATAAAAGTTTTCGATTGATTGGTATATATGAAAATTTAGGAAGAACTTATACATGGACATATGGTGACTGTTATATTCAATTTACTGTTCAAACTTAAAAGATTCAAGAAACGAATGGTAGTGAGGAATGAGGAGTTAAAAATGAGAAAATGCAGAAAATTTATTCTGGCGGCGGTCGTTTTATATCTGCTGCTTGGCGTAGACAGTATGATATGTGATGCCCGATATATTATTCCGAGCAAAGAGCAGCTGCTTACCTATGAGATTAATGAAAATGGAGAGGCTGTAATAACAGGAGGAGAGCCTTATGATGGCAAGCTTGTGATTCCGGAGACTATCGACGGATATCATGTCGTTGGCATTGCCGACCGGGCATTTGCTTACAGACAGGATATACACGATTTAACGATTGATGCCGGAGTCCGGTATATCGGTGCGTATGCTTTTGCGGGGTGCAGAAAGATGAATACGCCGAGTCTTAGGGAGGGGCTTCAGGCAATCGGAGAAGGCGCTTTCCGGGATAATCTGTTTACAGGCAGAATAACATGGAAGGGGGATGTGTTCCTGCCGGACAGCATCCTGTCGATTGATAAGGAGGCATTCGCATGTTGCAGCAAATTGGCGTATATAGAGCTGCCGCCGTATGCTGACATTGCATCAGACGCTTTTAAGGACACGCCATGGCAGGAGGCAAGGGATGAAGTGTTTCAAATTCGTGGAAGTAGTCTGGAATATATAAACAACAATACGGATCCGGTGCTAATCATCCCCTACGGGGTGACAGAACTAGCATCAGGGGATTGGATGAGCGGACGACCTATTATGGATGAGGTTTCCCAGGAAACAGTGTATGAAGAAATTATTTTTCCGGACACAATAGTGAAACTGGGAGACAGTTGTTTGGGAAGTGTCACTATAAAACGGATAGAGATTCCCGGAGGAGTAAAGTATATTCCATTTGGAATACTTGAGTATGGGGAAGTATCGGAACTTGTATTGTCTGAGGGGACGGAGACTATCGGTGAAGGCGCATTTGTCGGTATTGGCAGATTGGAAACAATTCAGATCCCGGATTCCGTACGGGTAATAGAAGATCAGGCTTTTGTGGAATGCAGGGATTTGAGACGAATTACCATACCGGGAACGGTGGAGAAAATGGAAGGGAATGCGTTTACGGGATGTGAAAGCCTGACGGAAGTTATCTATGAAGAGGGAATTCAGGAGATTGACGTAGGCAGCTATGAGTTTACGCAGATAGAGCGCATACAGTTTCCGGAGAGCACAGTAAGTATTTGCGGATATTTGTCCAGAACTCAAAGTCTGGAACGAATCTATATCCCGGCAGGGGCAGTAGATTTGGAGGATGATATCTTTGCTATCAGAGTTAAATTTAAGGAAGCCCCTATTACTGTATACGGACAGAAAGGAAGCCGGGCGGAGGAACTGGCGGTGCAGAGTGGATATAAATTCGTCGAGGTAGAGAGCGGGGATGAGATGCCATGAGGGAGATATGGACGGAACAGATAAAGAAAAGGTTCAGGAATATAGGTATTTTGGCGGCGCTGTGTGTCGTCATAGGCATTGCTGCGCCTATAGGACAGAATAAGGAAAAGATGGCAGGTGAATCTTTAATAGCTGATGCAGAGATGGAAGAAGAGTGCGGGGAAGAACTGCCGGATGAGTATTTGATGGCTGACGCAGCGGCTGAAGATACGGAGGCGGCAGACGCTGATACGGATAAACAGTGCGGCGGCTATTGTTATAAGATTCTAGCGGATGATACCGTGGAGATTACAGCATATCAGGGCAGTGAAACAACACTCTTTATACCGACTTATATAGAAGATAAGCCAGTGAGAGTCATCGGGGTGCAGGCTTTCAAGAATAATAAGACTGTGGAGCGCATTTATCTCCCGCAGGGAGTGGTGGAAATCGGCGAGGAAGCCTTTGCGGGATGTGAAGCGTTACAGGATATCTACATCACTGAGGATGTGGAGCGGATAGGAAAAAGAGCATTAGCAGACTGTCCGCTGTTGGAGGAGATTGTATTTCCGAAAGCGTTAAGTATGATAGAGAATATGATGTGTCAGGGGGACACAGAACTGAAACAGATTACGATACAGCCTGAGGTGTCAGAAATTGCGGAGGATGCGTTTACTGAGTGTGAGAGTCTGCGGCTGATATATGGAGAGAGTGAATTTGCACAGAACTATGCGGAGACGAATGATTTCGTATATGTTGATATGGAGCGGGTTAGGGAAGAAGGAAATTTAGTATGGTAGGACAAGGAATTTATCATGAAAAATCAATTTAGTAAAGTATATAAATGTATATTGCCAGCAGCTATTATCGGTATTGTTATTATAATTTGCATCATCTACGGCAAAGAAAAGGAAGAACAGAAGATGATGGCATCAATTTTGGCAGGCGAATACTTAAATGACAGTTGGAAAAACGGAATGCAGATTCTCAATGCCAGACTTGCAGAGGAGTGTGAGGCATTCAAGGAATCGCCGGATAATTTGACAGGGGATGATAGCGAAATAGTAAGTGCGAATGAGGAAAATGCGGTAGATAATACAGATGTATCTCAAGCAGACGAAGAAGGTAAAGAAGATGAGTGGGATGTTGACTTTGATATTGTAAGGGCTGAATATATATATGACGAGCAGAGGAATGGAATTGAAATTCACTATCCACAGCTTTGCGGCTTAGTGAATTCGACTAAAGAAGAGACAATTAATGCTTTGATAGAAGAAGATGTAAAGAAAATAATAGGAGACAAAAATAAGGAAGGTGATGATTCGGTATATTGTGTTGTATTGGACTATGAAATAAAATTTTTGAATGAACGAATAATCAGTATTCTCTATAAGGGAATGTATGGATATATCATGCCGGGACATGGACTGAATGCGAAAGCGATAACGACTACGATAGATATAGAGGAAGAAAAAGTAATTGCTTTAAAAGACGTTGTTATCGATTTCGCAGAACTGAGTGATATATTAATGGCAGATGAATTTGAACACGTTACTAAGTGGGGTGGGTCAACAGGAGGGTATAAGGTCAGTTGGGAATTCAATTCCAGGGAAGAATTGGAAGAAAACTTGGTGGAGATATATCAGCAATGGTATACGGATGGAAATAATTTTGTAGTCATTATCGAAAATATGATGGCAGATTACAACGAGTATGCCATAAGTAATGAGTCAGTTAAATATATATTGGATGAAGAGTTTTTAGGGAAACTGGAAAAATCGTATAGTCATCCATCGGAAGAGGAACATGTAGAGGAACTTAGAAAGATAATGCAATGCCTTGATGAGCAAGTACCGGAGATAGATAATGAATGGACGGACTATGTTGCGGATAAGACAGGGGGTGAGGCATATATAACAGCATCAGTGATAGGTGAGGATATGAGTACATTTCATACTGAGACATTTGATGTATATAGGGATTATGAGAAAACAGAATATTTAGGAAAGTATTATTATGTTTTCGTAGGAGAACAATGGGACGACCATTGTCCATCATGGGCATATTTCTATGTAAGCGAGAATTTTGACGAAGTTCTCTGGAATGACATTCCAGCAGGAAAAGATAGCGAGTATCCGGTATTATATCTGGATGAGTGGAGGAATTCTGATTTTTATCCTAAATTGGATAAGTGATGCCAGAATGAGTAAGATGGCAGTTTGGTATGGCAACATAGCGGATTTGGTTGTATAATAAAAATGGTGTTTTGTTCTGTTGAAGCTATAATTAGAAAAGCCGAGGTGAGATGCATTTGATGCTCTATCATGCAAGTAATGAAGTGGTTGAATTTCCAGAAGTACGAAAAACTAAGTATACAAAAGATTTTTCGTGGGGATTTTATTGTACAACTGATTTTGAACAGGCAGTGAGATGGGCTAATCGTGGAGAAGGTAATCCAATTATCAATTACTATTCCTATGAACCCAATAATAAATTGTCTATTTTGAAATTTGACGATATGACAGACGAATGGTTGGATTTCATTGCCAGATGCCGAAGTGGAGAAACTCATCAATATGATATAGTAGAGGGACCGATGGCAAATGACACTGTATGGAACTATGTGAATGATTTTCTTTCAGGCAGGATTAGCCGAAAGCAGTTTTGGGCATTGGCAGAATTCAGATATCCAACACATCAGATAAGTTTTCATACACTATCGGCGCTTAATTGTTTAGCCTTTGACAGGAGTGAGATTGTTTATGACCGAAAAAGAAAAAAATGATTTTTTTTATGTTTGTTCATTGATTGAATATATTGCCCGCCAAACAAAAAACAGGCGCAGAGTTATTGTTGAAGCTTTGGGTAAAGGCGGAATTGAAAAACAGTTATATGATGCAGAAGTAAATCACTGCCTTTCGTTTGAGCAAGTGAGCGATGAGGTAATAGAACAGTACAAAATACAGACTGGTGATTTTGATACGATTACGGACTGTAAGTATACAGTTCCGGGTTTTATGGATATTGGGAAATTATATAGTATCATGATTGAAGATTGTGCTCAACCGGGAAAAGAAGTGGATGAACTGCTGAAAATATTTTCTTCATTTATAAGTGATAAAATATCAGACTTTCAAACAGATATTTATTACCAGAATCCGAGCTATTTGGAATGTTCTTATGAGGCGGGATATTTGTTGGATTAAGAAAAAATTATAAACTAAATAATTGTTGATAGC
>JAIDPH010000219.1 GCA_029062885.1 Lachnospiraceae bacterium | reverse complement strand
GCTAACACCTTCTAGTGATAAGTTATCACTTCAATATTTAATTGTCAACATATATTATAGAAAAAATTATGAAAAAAAAATAAAAAACAGTTAATTCAAGTAATAGTTTTACTCAAATTAACTGTCTTTATTGTTTGTAACTTTTTCTGTTTAGATACCGAAGCTTCCTGAAACTTCATCATTGATGACATAGTAAACAAGCTGCTCTTCCATTTTCACATAAAGCTTAACTGTTTTGAAATCCGCCGGCTTACGGTTTAAGTCATACTGCCATACATCTTTTGCAATACCTACAAGTCTTTCCGTTGTATAGTCGTTTCCTGCAAACTGAATAACAACTTCTGCAGCAGCAGCCTTCTTAGCTCTGGTCTTTGTTGTCTTCTCAGCAGTTGCCTTTTTGGACTCTTTTTTGGTTGTCTTCTTAGCTGCTGATTTCTTTGTTTCTGCTTTAGGAGCCTCTTTTACTGCTTCTGTTTTTACTTCTTCCTTCTTAACTTCTGCTGCCTTTGCAGCCACTGCTTTTGCGGCCGGTTTTGCAACTGCCGTCTTCTTTGTTTCTGCCATGAATATTCTCCTCCCATGTATCCATAGTTAATTTAACAAGCAATAATTATCTAGTAACAAGTTTATTATAATCCATTGATTATAGAAAGATTTTACCCTAACTATTTTTCAATGTCAATTAAAAACTGCCCAAATATGCCGTTATTTCAGCTCATTATATATGCGAATTGCTTAAAAATCATGCGCGTAAGCCAATAAAATATGCCAGAACTATAATTCCCAAAATAATACGATACCAGCCAAATACTTTAAAGTCATGTTTTTTGATATATCCCATAAGGAACTTAATCACTATTACTGATACAACAAAAGCTACAGCCATTCCGACGAAAAGAATAGTCAGTTCAGTTCCTGTAAAAGCAAAACCAAACTTAACAAGTTTCAGAAGGCTTGCTCCAAGCATTACGGGAATTGCCAGTACAAATGTAAATTCCGCCGCCGCTGTTCGTGATACTCCAATCAGAAGCGCGCCTATAATGGTCGCACCGGAACGGGAAGTGCCCGGAAAGATTGCGGCAATCAGCTGAAATACTCCTATCATCAATGCTGTTTTATATGTAATCTGTCCCAGACTTGTAATGTGCGGATGCATATTCTTATTATGGTTTTCTACTACGATGAATGCCACACCAAATACGATAAGCGCAGCCGCTACACACCACGGATTATAGAACAGGGCATCAAATACGTCATCAAACGCAAGTCCTATTACTGCTGCCGGAACACACGCTGCCAGAATCTTAAACCAAAGTGTGAAAATATCCTTTTTGATAAACGGTTTATTCTTGAAGTCAAACGGGAATATTTTGTCCCAGAAAAGCAACACTACCGCCAGAATCGCACCTAACTGAATGACTACCAAAAACATTTCCCAGAACTCTTCCGATACATTCAGGGTTACGAACTCATTAAGCAGAATCATATGCCCGGTACTGCTTATGGGAAGCCATTCCGTAATACCTTCCACGATTCCGAATAATATCGCCTTCAGAATTTCCAATATATCCATTTTCTCAATCCTTTCTAAAAACACATCCGAAATGATGCATTATTTATACTCCGTTTTCACAAATTTCCTGAATGCATCTAACGAGCGCTCTACCTTTTCGGTATCAATACAATATGCGATACGGAAGTATCCCTCTACTCCGAAGCTGTCGCTCGGCACCAGAATCAAATCATACTTCTTGGCTTTCTCGCAGAAAGCTATTGCATCTTTCTCCAAAGCTTTAGGGAACATGTAGAAAGTTCCGCCCGGCTTCACGCATTCAAATCCAAGAGAAGTAAGCTCTTTATATAATATGTTCATATTCGTTTCATATACCGATAAATCTGACGTTAAATCCAGCACCTCTGCCACTGCCAGCTGAATAATGGACGGCGGGCAGTTATGGCCTGTGCCCCTCGAAATCTGTCCACACATATTTGTGATATATTCTGCATCCGTACATGCCGGATTAACTGCAACATAACCTATTCGCTCTCCCGGAAGCGAAAGGGATTTAGAATAGGAATAGCATGAGAATGAATTGGGGTAGAACGATGATGCATATGGTGCATCAATACCTTCAAAAATGATTTCCCTGTAAGGCTCATCTGAAATCAGGAAAATATCATGACCGTATTCTTTCTCTTTTGCAGACATCACATCTGCCAGCTTCTTTAGAGTTTCCGCAGTATATACCATGCCTGACGGATTATTCGGCGTATTTATAAGAACCGCCATAACCTTATCCGTCAGCATCTCTTCAAATGCTTCAAAGTTAATCTGGAAATTCTCTACATTTGCGGGAACTACCTTAAGAACCGCACCGCTTAAATTTATGTAAGGCTGGTACTCCGGAAAATATGGTGCAAACGTAAGTATTTCATCTCCCGGCTGCGTAACGCATCTGATCGCATGTGCGATAGCGCCTGCCGCTCCCGTCGTCATAAATATATGATTTCCTGTATAATTCATGCCAAAACGTTTATTTAACGACTGTGCGATTTTCTCACGGACAGACGGAATCCCAAGACTCTGGCTGTAACCGTGCAGCTCCATAGGGTCACGGTTTTGCAGCATGTCTATCATAACGTCGGTGAATTTCTGCGGTACCGGGACAGACGGATTGCCAAGACTAAAGTCAAATACATTTTCATACCCGATTTCTGCGCCTCTGGCAGTAGCGAATTCCGAAAGCTGTCTGATAACAGATTTTTTACCCAACATATCTTTATATTTTTGTACTATCATATCTACATCCCTTTCTTCTCAACGAAATGAATTAATCTTGCCCTGAAATCTCCCCAGAGCGGAGGTATATTAATCCCGGCATAATGCAGGGTTTCTCCTGTATATTCAATCTGCTTGATTTCCGGCCAGTCTTCTGTATTGGCAATTACATATGTTTTTTCAGGCGCAAGTCCCGGTATATGAATTCGTCTGCTGTGATAATTAGGTCTGTTTAACACCTGAACATAAGTAACAAGTGCCTCCGACTTATCTTTAGAAACCACCTCATAGCAGTCATAAAAACGGTTCTCTGCGTAAGAAGCAATGCGGTAATAATCGCCTTCCCTGACAAGGTCGTTATATTTATGGTACATCGCTACCTGCTCCGGAATCATCTTTCTGTCCTCTTCCGGAATCTTCGTTACATCCAGTTCATAGCCAAACGTTCCCGCCAATGCTACATATCCCCTTGTTTCAAAAGGAGTTACTCTTCCTACCGTGTGATTCGGGCAGTCAGATACATGTGCGCCCATAGCAGAGAGCGGATATATCATTGCCGTGCCTTCCTGAATCGCCAATCTCTCAACGGCATCCGTATCATCCGAGCACCATATCTGAGGACTGTAATACAACATACCCGGATCGAATCTGGCGCCGCCGCCGGAGCAGTTTTCCAGTAAAATGTGCGGGAAATCTTTCGTTAATCTCTCCTGTAATTCATATACAGCCAATGCCTGTCTATGGAAAATTTCTCCCTGTCTGTCTTCAGGTAAGCCATAGCTGCCTATATCACTTAACTGTCTATTCATGTCCCACTTTACATACTCAATATTTGCACTTCTAAGAACGGCGGATATCATGTCATAAATATGATCCCTTACTTCCTTACGCGTCAAATCCAGTACATATTGGTTACGGGAAAGACTTCCTGTCCTGCCCGGAATGGCGATCGCCCAATCAGGATGCGCCCTGTATAATTCCGAATCCGGTGATATCATTTCAGGTTCCAGCCAGATACCAAACTTCATTCCCAGCTTATTAACCTCATCTACCAGATACTTCAAACCGCCTTTAATCTTATCTTCATTAACTATCCAATCACCTAAACTGGTATTGTCATCACTCCTGTGACCGAACCAGCCATCATCCATGACTAACATCTCTATGCCAAGTTTGGAAGCCTGCCTTGCAATATCAAGAAGTTTCTCGGTATCAAACTCAAAATATGTTGCTTCCCAGTTATTGATCAGAATCGGACGTTTTTTATCTCTATACTCGCCTCTGATCAAGTGCATCCTATATAAATCATGAAGCGTTCTTGTCATACCTCCGATACCGTCTGCAGAATAAACGCAGACTACTTCCGGTGCCTGAAAGCTTTCATTTTTTTCAAGTTTCCAGCAGAAATTCTCCGGGTTTATTCCCATCATCGCCCGCATACTGTCAAACTGCGTTAATTCTATCTGTGCCATGAAATTACCCGAATATATGAAATGCATTCCGTATACATCGCCACTTTCCTGTGTAGCGGTGCGTGATTTCCACGCCATGAACGGATGCACCTGATGTCCTGATTCTCCACGATTGGATGAAACGCCCTGTTTTCCTTTCATAACAGGACTGCACTGGATAGCGCGTTCTCTTGCCCATGAACCATGCAGGGTAATCATTTCATACCCTTCATTATCCATATCTATGCATGCTGACAATACTTTTGTCAGGTAGACAGCATCTTCCCCCTTATTTATCACTTTAACGCTTCTCGTTATTGCATCATTATCGTTAAAAACCGTGTAAAGCAGAATAATCTGAAGCTTCAGGACAGAATCTTCGCACAGAAGTTCCAGCGTCTTACATTCCCCTTCCGTCCCGTATGTAGCAGGCAGCCCGTCAAGCGCAGGCTTACCTTCATAAATCTTATGGGAAACATAGTTTAGGGAAACGCCTGCATGACCGCCCATAGTTCTGACGCTCAAAGTTCCTTCCCTGTAATCTCCCAGTCCGCTCCCTGTATATTCCATCGGAAAAGAGTCTAAAAAAGAAGCTCTGTCCCTGTTATTACGAGACGGAACAAAAGGCGCTTCTTCTGTACGCATCAGATATGCCAAATCATCATTCGCAAGCTTTCTTCCGTAATAAATATGACCTAAAAAATTCTCCTCATCCACAATTCCGATGCAATAACTTGTATGCGCGGTATCAAGTTTGAATATACGCCTCTTCTCATTATAAATAATATCCATGCCTTTTCCTCTTCTTTCCTTTTTATATTAAAAAATTTTTATTCCAACCCTGCAACATCATCAACGGGTAAAGAAAGTACGAATCCCTGAGCCTCACTCTGCATTCCGCATTTCTGTCCGATTGCCTGCATAATAGCCAGCTTATCCTCATTCCGTGCAAGTATGATAACAACTTCTCTCTCCTGCTGTACACTAATCTTCCAGAATTTCATCGCCTCTTCGCTTCCAAGCTGCCTGCTGTGAAATACGGTTCCGCCGGATGCCCCAACCGGTCTGGCAGCCTCCATTACCTCACCGCTGTATCCCTGATTTACGAATGCCATGATCATATAATATTCTCTTTCCTTCATATCCGAATTTTCCCCCTCTAATAATGTTCGATTTATTTCCGGCTGTAAGGTTTCCATCAACTGCACGAGACGTCCGCTGCTTCCTGACATAATGACAGAAAACGCGATTCCTGTATTCGGCATTCCGAGATGCAGCTTCTTTTGCAGTTTGGAAATCATTTCATCTGCATATGCTCTTGGCATCATACACACCGTAATAATTTTATCTACCCCGTCAAGTCCAAGCATATCCATGATTTCGCTTGATGCCGTGCCCTGAGCATGGAAAGTATATTGCACCGGTATGTCTGCCTGTTTATACAGGTCCATAGCCTTTTTGGTCAGCTTCGGTGTTGCAATCAGAAACAGAATACGAAAAGCCGTTTTCTTGTAATTTCCCGCCATAACTCAGACCTCCTCAAACTCAAATATTTCATCCACAGTATCCGGGTACACTGTTTCCGGCACCGCCACTTTGTCTGCCATGTTAAGCTTATATTGATATACCATTCCCATTATCTGGACGGCAATAAGCGGAGTTAATGCTACCAACGCCACAACGCCAAACGCATCTGCCATGATATTGCCTCCTACCGCATTACAGGCTCCGATACTGAATGGAATCAGAAATGTAGTCGTCATAGGACCGCTGGCAACACCACCGGAGTCAAATGCAATACCGACGAACATCTTAGGAACAAACCTCGAAAGAATCAATGCAATAATATATCCGGGTATCACAATATAATATACCGGCAGTCCGGTCAGCACACGCATCATTGCAAGGCCCACGCTGACAGATACGCCGATTGACAGACACTTATTCATTGAACCGGCGGAAACCGCACCGTCGGTCACATCCTGAACCTGACGATTCAGGACCTGTATCGCAGGCTCCGCTTTTACGATATAATAACCAATCAGCATACCTATCGGTATCAACAGCCACTTCCAGCTGCCAGAAGCTATTTCATTTCCCATAGATGAACCTACCGGTGCAAATCCTGCATTGACCCCGCATAAGAAAAGAACGAGTCCGATATAGGTATAAGCAAGACCTACCGAAATACGCTTAACCTGACGCCGTTTATAACGCCGGCTGAACAATTGGAAAATGGCAAATACCGCAGCAACAGGAAGCAGCGAAATTAAAACTTCCTTTATATAAGGCGGGACATTTTTCAGAAACGCTATAACTACATCCCTGGTAGTCACGACATCCGCCACCTCTGTCACGGAATATGCAGCCTCAGTCGGATTATAGAAACACCCAAGAATCAGTACCGCCAAGACCGGTCCTATACTGGAAAGGGCTACCAGACCGAAACTATCGCTTGAGGCATTTTTATCACCTCTGACCGAAGCCAGACCGATACCCATTGCCATGATAAAAGGTACCGTCATAGGACCTGTCGTTACTCCGCCCGAGTCAAAAGCAACTGCCAGAAAGCCCTGCGGAGACAAAAAGGATATTCCGATAAGAACTATATAGAACCCAATTAAAATAGTTGAAAGATTTATCTGGAACAAAATTCTCACGATAGCCATCGCCAAAAAAATTCCGACTCCGACCGCCACCGTCAAAATCAGAATGTGATTGGGAATGGACGGAACCTGCCCCGCCAACACCTGCAAATCCGGCTCGGAAATCGTTATAATTGCTCCCATTGAAAACCCGATTAGCAAAATCAATATAATGTGACGTGTCTTTGATATCTGAACGCCTATACCTTCACCCAGAGGCGTCATTGCCATCTCTGCGCCAAGCTGGAAAAATCCCATTCCAACCACAAGCATAATCGCACCGCATATAAACATAACCATAGTGCCCAATTCCACAGGCACCAGTAATATGCTGAGCAGCATGACGATTCCTGTTATAGGCAGTACTGCCGAAAGAGATTCCAATATTTTTTCTTTTAGTTTTTGGTTCATATATAACCACCTCTTTAATTTGCCTATGCCGAAATTATATCATATAATTCATTATTTAAAAAGCCTTCAAATCTATTTCAGACCTGAAGGCTTGTATAAATTATTTATTAAACTGTATCGGTGTCACTTCCTCACTCAGCGGTTTCATTTCATATTCCGGAAGTCCGTCTAACATCCGCTCCAGACATATTCCCGTACTATATACGACATCATGTGCCAGCATCACTACTTTTTTACGTCCAAGCGTGCTGCTAAGTCCGTTCGCAATCAGTGTTTCAGGATCAGGATCTTTTACCGCGTCCTCCATACTGGCATTCCAATCGAAATAAATGTATCCCATCTCTGTCATCTTTTCAATGATTTCATCGCTTACTCCTTTATTATATGCGTTGATGCTTCCTCCCGGAAACCGAAAGAGCTTAGTATCTACGCCTGTTACCTCATACACGGTTTGTCTGGCTGTTTCAAAGTCCTGTATGTAGCTTTCCACGCTTTCATAGACTTTATCATAATCATGATTATCACAATGAATCCCTATCGTATGTCCCTCCGCAACAATACGCTGTGCCATCTCAGGATGATTTCTAACATTTTCCCCTATCAGGAAAAATGTTGCCTTGATTCCCCTCTCTTTCAAAATATCCAGAACCCGCGCCGTATTTTCTTCTGAAGGGCCATCGTCAAATGTCAGATACATGGTCTTGGGGTAAAAATAATACTCTATTCCCTGTACTATTCCCGCCGCTATCTGCTCCTGATATTCCGGCGTATTAAGCTTCAAACGTTCATCTGTATTGGATAAAAATCCGCATTCAATAAGACATGCCGGCATCGTAGTGTTTCCGGTCACATGAAAATCCGCATTCCCTCTGAGTTCCCGCATATCAGTTCCCGTACTTATCATCACTTGCTGCCACATGAGCTGCGCCAGACGCTTATTATCTCTGCTTGTGTCCGCCCCGTCATACCAGACCTCTATGCCGCTTGCATCATTAATCTCAGAAGCATTCTGATGGATGCTTACATAAATATCCGCCTGTGTTTGATTGGCTGCTACTACCCGATCTTCTTTGGCTATATATGTATCATCCTCCCGTGCCATCACAACCTCATATCCAAGTTCTTCCAACCGCGACTGCACGAGTTTCGCAATTTCCAAATTTATCACTTTCTCCTGAACGCCTTCTCTCGCACAGCCTTCATCTTCACCGCCGTGCCCTGCATCCACAAAAATAAGAGGCGTTTCTTTCGCTGCTATGGTTTTTATTTCAAGCGCATCTTCAATTACTGTTTTCACAACCGCTGACTCCTCAGCGCTCATATCCTGAAGAAGTTCATCCGCCGTGATCACAGCTTCATTAATTGTTTCTATATCATCCGCTGCCGTCCATGCGCTTAACTTCGGTATCTCCTCTACAATAGCCGCAACTGAACTAATAATTGTCGCCGCCAAAGTTAGGGCTAACAGGCGTCTACCCGTCCTTACCTTTTTTTCTCTCCTAAGATATTGACAATAATAACGCGAATAATTTGCTTCTCTTGCGTACATCCCTTTGACACCTCTTTCTTGTGTTATCTGCTATTTACAGATTACACAAGAGCTGCATCAAAGTTTCATCATTTTTGTATCAAAGTTCCATATTTTTTGCATCAAAGTCCCATAATTTTTGCATCATTTTTGCATCATCTTAAATTTAAAAACTTTCCCATTTTTTACAGGAATATATTACTATGAAATTTTAAGGAATATTTCATTTATGCCCTCATAATAACCTACGGTAACTATTGTTCTTTCGTCTCCCATTCCCGGAAATACATATTTTTTATAATAAGGGGTTGTCTCTAACAAAGGATTGTCAGACTCGTACGGCGAAGGACTCCCCAATCCCATGTACCCGCCCCATGCTTTTATGATTTTATCTGTATCGATGTCTTCCCAGAGAAGAGCGGTTCTTGCATAGAATTCATATATTTTTCCATCCTCCGCACCGATATAAGCGTCTATCAGACGATTGCCCTTATCGGCATTTACCTGACTGTTTGACAGACTCAGCTTCCAAACCGCTATATTGTTTCTCGGTTCCAATATGTCTATTGCAGAATATAAAGTAGCGTCATAAGATTCCGGCAAAACCTCCCTGATTTCCTCCGGCAGTATACCAAGTTCTTTCAAAGTCTCTATAGCACCGTTACAAGTCTCATAAATCTGCTCATCGGAGATTTCCTGATCGGAAGGAGTCCTGTAATTCGCTACAAATGCATATGAACCTTCCAACTCCTGATAGAGTCCCGATTCTTCCAGATACGCCATTGCGCTTCCATCGCTTCCCGGAAGTGTTTGTGCGCTTAAGCATCTGGAAAGAATATACAGCTTTTCATTAGCATTCAGCTTATAGCGATAACCTTCTCCCGCCGTTTCCACCTCTTCCGCATGGATTTTATTCAGCATTCCCTTATCCTGATATTTCGTCAGAGCCTCCGGTCCCCATATGGATACTGCTAATGCGCCTACTGCAAAAAGAAGAAATATCGCTATTTTTATTTTATATAACATTAATATTCCCTCCTTTCAGTTGTTTGCGTATTTGATTCGCTCATCTCATACGGCAGAACAAAACTGAAGCATGATCCTTTGCCTTCTTCACTTTCAATCTCCAACTGGCTGTTATGTATTTTTAATATCTCTGCACATAAAGCAAGACCAAGCCCCGCTCCGTTCTTACTTCTCGCGCGTGATTTGTCCACCATATAAAACGCCTGTGTTATCTTACGCTGTTCTTCCTCCGGTATTCCTATACCATAATCCCTGACCGAGAACCTATAACCCTCCTCCAAAGCAGTCCCGCCTACATCAATACGGCTGCCGGCTTCCGATGCTTTACAGGCATTATCAATCAGATTTACCATCAGTGATTTAATGAGATTAACTTCCGCCAGAATCTCGCCTTCATCATATTGGAAATGAAAATCCATATCCCTGCTGCCTACAAACATTTCCTGCAAATATTCAAACATGAGCTTTGCCGAATACTTTTGAAGCTGCGCTTCAGTCTTGCCGGCAACAATAATATCCAAAAGACGCAAAGACATGGCTTCAAGCCGCTTTCCTTCCGTATAAATATAATTAGCCGACATGAAACTCTGTTCTTCATCCATTTTGTGGGAACGAAGCATATCCGCATAACCTATAATTGCTGTCAGCGGCGTTTTCAACTCATGGGCAAACGCCCCCATAAATTCTTCTTTTGCCTCGATTTCCTCTTCTAGTTTTTCGATATTTTTTTCAAGAGCCTCCGCCATACTGTTAAAGTCTATGGTCAGCTGCCCCAGCTCATCATGGCTGATCTGTTTGGCGCGGTAATAATAATCTCCGGCCGCCATGCGCTTTGTCGCCCTTGTCAGCAGCCTGACCGGTTTCGTCAGGAACGAAGAGATAAAGTGCATGATTACCGTACCAGCGAGCAACATAATTAGAGTTACCCTTCGGTACAAAGAAAATCCCATTTCACGCTCCGTAAAAACTTCTGAAACATCCCTCAGAGTCTCCAGATATATGACTCTGTTCAGCGCCTTTACCGCAGTCCCTGTATGAATATAATATTTATCTTCTACCTTAACAACCTGATATGCCTTAACATTTTCACCTATCTGCGAAATCAGTTCATAGTCTTCTTTCAGACCATAATCTGCATAACTCTCAAAGCCGACACTTGCATATAAAAGGCTTTTCTCTTCATCAGAAATACGAATCAGTCTGCCGTCGCCCTGTCCGCTTCTTTCCAGATTAGCAGCAATCTCCTCCACTGTAGTGTCCGGAAGATAGCTATATTTCGACGGTACACTAAGCGCTGCCGTCTCAAAAGCAAATCCGAGGATGCTGCTTTCATCCAATGCCTGTCCCACTTCACGCTCCAGAGAAGTTTCGAACACATAATTCACAAAATAGTAGCCGCTGAATCCCAATGCCAATGCCATGACAATGACCATCCACAGCAGTATTTTATATGAAAATTTCATTCGTTATACCTCCAAACGGTATCCGACTTTATACACTGCCACCAGGTTGTTCTCCCAACCGAGTTTTTTTCTCAGACGCTGTACATGTAAATCTAAAGTCCTGCTGTCTCCAAAGTATTCTTCTTCCCAGACCTTTTCATATAGCATTTCCCTAAAAAGCGCAACGTTTTTATTTTTTATAAAAAGTACTAAAAGACCAAATTCTTTATTGGTCAATTCTATCAGTCTTCCTGCTTTAGTAACCCTGTGTGCATCTACATCTACTGTAATGTCTCCTGCGGTCAGCTTCTGTTCCGCTTTATTATACCGACGCAGCACCGCTTCCACTCTTGCTACAAGTTCAACTACATCGAAGGGCTTCACCAGATAATCATCGGCTCCCAGCTTAAGTCCTTTTACCCTGTCCTTTACCTCATGCTTAGCCGTAATAAATATTACGGGGATTCCAACGGGACGTATGTACTCCATAATATCATAGCCATCTGCCCCCGGCAGCATGATGTCTAACAAAATCAAATCATAGGTATTATTTTCAATTTTTTCAATCGCTTCCAGTCCATCCTGCACTGCAGTACACTGATAACCCGCAGACGAAAGATTCAAGTCTATTAAATCGCATATCGGTTTTTCATCATCCACAATAAGTATCTTAATCACTTTTAACTCTGCTCCTTTCTCAATTCGTAGATTCCCAGCCCCAATAGGCACGTGCCTTCTCTACCAGCAACTCCATAGTATCGTCATCTCCACAGCGATACCTTTTCTTCATATCCGTATCCGCTGAGAAACCGCCTGTTCTCTGATAATAAATAGAATAATCACTCTCCACAACAAGCCGTCCGCCTTCACCCTCATAACTGTACCTTGCCAGCACGATGATGTCCTTAAGTCCGTCTCCGTCAATATCACGACAGCTGATTCCTTTAAGTGCATAAAGATTATCATAATTACCCATTGGCTGCAAACTGGATACAATATCACCCTGTTCATTCACAAGATATATCATAAAAACATCATAGTTTGAAATCCTATAGGTTCCAGGCACGACCTGCAGTTTTCCCAATTTCCCAAAGGTTCTGGTATAACACTGCTCCTGAATAATCTGCATATCATGCGAAAGCAGTTCATCCAATGTTTCTGCGGTATATAAAAATTCCGTAGAAAAATCATCCCTGACAAACGCTGTGATAAAATCCGCACCTTTGTTCATCCCGAATCTGTTTATCTTGTCCGAAATACGGTAATCACGATAGAAACTTGCTGCCTGCCTGTTCTGAAACAGCACATCACCCACTTTGTCCGTTATCCCGGTATATGAGCCACTCGTATCTGAGCATGAAGTAATCAATATAATATCCATACGTCCGTCTTGATCCAAATCTCTGAATCCTATGGCAGCAATTTTACTTTTGGGCTGCTTCATTTGTCCAAGCACACGATTATTAGTTTCCAGCTGGTCCGTTTTGTAAATAACTTTTCCATCCGCCTCTGCCAGAAACAGCGCCAACCGATTATATTTTTCATCAAAAGCAGGGATAAGAAATACTTCCTCTTCTCCATATCCGTATATTTCTATCGGGAAAACCTGGTCTTCCACAATCTCATATCCGTTCTCGGGAATATCTGCTTCGTATTCTATAGAATCCAGACGTTTCCGGTATTCTTTATACTGTGTAAGCACATCTTCTTCTGCCTTAATCTCCTTCGTTTCAGCCGCAGAAACGGTCAACAAAGCAGAAGTACCGCCGATTCCTGAAAGGGGTGAAAGGCACAAAAATATTACCGACATAAAAACAGCCAATGTATTCTTCATGTTCTTTATGTATTTAGAAGATTTTACGGACTTCAATTTTCCGCCTCCAAATCCTGTTAAGCTTTTGTTTACGATATTCATTTTGATTATACATAAAAATATGCTAAACCGCAAGGCGGCATAATTTCAATTCTTATGCAGGCAGCTTCCGGCGGATATCATAATTATTCTGCCAATTAATTTATCCAAATAAATATTGGTATTTCCTCCGCTTAAGTCTGAGCAGCTCTCTGACTCTTTCTTTTATGTCCGGAGAATATTCCTGCTCATTCTTCAGAATCTTTTCCACATCTGCATTTGTAAACCTGAATTTTAAATGCTGCCCAAACAGCTTTTCCGCTATGTCCAACTGTTCATCAAAATCCCTGCAAAATGTTTTTGCCTTTGGCTTTTCGTATAGTCTGTCCAGAGGTATGTCCATTGGATAATCCATTGTCGTATCTGCCAACAACGATGCGCCATGGTCGAAGAACGGGCAATAATGATACTTCCCGAATTCATCCATAAGTACCGCTATATTATGAGTATGCCTGTCTTCATTAAAAAAAAAGGCATCTATTGTCAAAAGAATACTTATATATCTTCCAAACTCTTGCAATCCTGTTATCTTTTCTACCTGTTCCACTAAAAATAGTTCCCGGTTTTCTATATCATGAATTCTAAAAACACTTTGATAAAGGCTTTCTCCGAAATGCTGCCAGAACAGTCTCTCCAATGTTATCATCTGCCAGTTTGGCGGTAAGAAATTATTACTTTGACAGCCCTGATATATTGTCTCATTATACTTAATTCTAACAGTGTCATACATAAGAAACTCTTCGGTGCTTAGCGTGGAAAGTCCCAAAAGATGAGACACCACATACTCTGCAAGCCCCTCATAGCCTGTGTAATCAGCCTTATACCACTTTCCTCCGTTGTACCATTTCAGTTGATTTCCTTTAGAAGACTGCCTGTTTTCCTGACGAATATCCTGCTCGAATAATATTACCATTGCTTTCTCCTCTCCACCTTAAGCCAGAAATCGTCATCAGCCATTCTTCCCTGTGTCTTTTCAATAATCATAAGCGGGTCATAAAAAGGCAAATCCAATTCTTCCAGCATAAGCTTCATCTTATCCCGGCTTCTTGGAAAACAACGAGATTCCAAAAAAGCCTCGTATTGCTCATAGGTAGGACTTTCTATTTTACCAAATGCACGACGCATGACATTCTGCGTAAAATTATAAATTATCACTTTTCTCTGTTGCGGCGAAACATCGATAATCGTGTATGTTTCCTCACCCCGCCCATACCAAAGCCTAAGCGGCCCTCTCCATTCAGGCACCTGAAAACGCTCCACGCAATCCATGTCCTCTCGTATTAATCTGCACAGGGTAACGATTTCACCTTTAATCGGAGTTTTTTGTATTTCCCATCGCTCTATGGTTTTTACTGATACGTTAACAAAAGACGCAAATTCAGCCTGTGTCAGTCCAAGACTTTTTCTAAGGATCTTTATTTCGTCACCGCTGATTGAATTTGCAAATACATATTTATTCTCCATAGTAATGTTCCTCTTTCCGGCTATCCTATTTAATACTCTGCCTCAGATAATTTTAAAGATATAATA
>JAIDPH010000218.1 GCA_029062885.1 Lachnospiraceae bacterium | reverse complement strand
TTATGTAAAGATTTTTGTTATGTTAAGAAATGGTGGCTCAACCCAATAGAATCAACGAATTGAGCCGGGATTTCTTTACATAAATTTTAGGTCTTGTTAAAGCCCTTAAGCCAGTCGCGCAGATTTGTATCATGCTCCCAGGCTGCCTCTTCTTCAGGGACGATTTCTTTGCTCGCCGCCTCGATAGCTTTCCTTTTCAGCTACGCATCGGTTCGTGCATAGACTTCAGTTGTGGTGACACTTGAGTGGCCCAGAAGATCTCTGATATACACTAGATCAACTCCTGCTGTAAGCAGCTCCATTGCGACTGTGTGTCTCATTTTATGTGGGCTTAAATCCTTCGGTACATAAGCCGTACCGATTTCCCGTGCTTTGCAGCCATACTTCTTCAGCAGGTAGTTGATTCCCTGCCTTGTAAAAGGCTTGCCCATATGATTTTTGAAAAGAATCTCGCTATACCGTGCGGCACAATCATATTTCATCACGGACAGATATTTCTGTATGTGTGGTACAGCGACCTTTAACAGCGGTACATACCGACCTTTGTTTCCTTTTCCGCGAATTATCATAGTGTATGGTTCAGTGAACGACAAGTCTTTCACACGGATGTGGATCAGTTCAGATACCCTGATCCCTGTTGTGTACAAGAGCAACAGAATCACATAATCGCGAAGACCGTTCTTCTTGTTGATATCCACCTGATTTACCAAAAGTTCTATGCCATCGGTCTTCATATAGGATATTTCGGGCTGCTCCGTTTTCTTCAAAGGTATTGATAGGATACGCTGATACTCATCCAGATAGTCGGGAAATTCATACTTCAGATAATGGATAAAACCCTTCATTGCTGCCAATCTGTAGTTTCTTGTCGCCGGAGAATTGCCTCGGGCGTCTTCAAGCCATCCGAGAAATCTGCGTATGTTTTCACGTGTATAATCAGCAACCGTCATCTTTTCCGGTGGGATGCCTATTGACTCCATGTATTCAAGAAAGAGTATGAATGCATATCGGTACGAATCAATTGTCTGCGGTGAACTGCCACGCTCATTCGGAAGATAATGGGTAAAATACCTGCCAAGATGTATGGCAAAGTCAGTGTTCTTCATTGCTGACACCTCCTCCGAAGATTCGCTCAGCCATCCCTCTGAATTTTTCCTCGATATAAGGGAACAACTGGAGGGTCAGGCGGACATATTTTTCCGTGGCAAATATCGTCTTATGGCCAAGGTGAGCTGAAAGTATCGGTAGTGCCACATACATGTCCATACCGGAGTCCGTCATCTGCTTGAAAGAATAAACAGCCATATGATGACGCCAGTCATGTATTCGCGGCCCCTCGCCTTCGCCGATATAAGGGATTCCTGCTTTACGGAGAAATTCTCGGTGGTTTTCATATACCGTTTTTTCATCAAGCCGTCCGCCGTTAGCGTTGGTAAAAATGTAATCCTCGTCAGCCAGCATATAAAAACATCGGTCAGCATAGATGTTTAACAGTTTCCGCAGATCTTCGCCGCAGACAACATAACGCTGTTTGTCATTCTTGGACTCGTTAAGCTTTAGGATTCCCTGTTCAAGATCGACATCCTCTTTCTTTATACCAAGGGTTTCGTTTATCCTTGTGCCGCAACAATAAAGAATCCGAAACAGTACCGGATACTGTAGTGCATCCTTTCGGTTCATAACGCTGTAATAAGCGTCAACTGCGGCAAAATACCGTTGAACCTCGTCATCCGTATATATATGCGGCTGAAAATCAGTGCCCTTGTACTTGATATCGCGGACCACGTATACATCGTAGCCCTTGATACTGAGGTATGTAAGGAAGTGCTTACTGGCATTGATCCGTGAATAATGCGTCGTATGGGATTCAGTGTCTCGTCGCTCAAGCCATGCAGAGGCATCACTTACTGTGAATACCGGTTCTAAGATTCCGTGATCATTACAGAACCTATCAAACTGAATTAAATATGTCCGGCTGTTATTCCCATTGTATCCTGCTGATGTTCTGTCAGTGATGTAGTTTTTTATCTCTTTTGCAAACACAGAGGAAAATTCATATCTTGCCATACGACACCTCCCCGCTGTACAATGATGAACGAAGCGGTGGCATGGGCAGTGCACACGCTTTGAGTTTGTCATAGTCTACAGAAATATACACGTTGGTAGTTTCTGTACGCTGATGTCCCATAACGGTACTGATGATTGGCAGTGCGACATTCTTCTTCAAGAGGTTTGTCGCAAGGCTATGGCGCATTGCATGCGGACCATGCTTCTTCTTGCTCCAGCCTTTGATTCCAGCCCTCCTCAGATATTTCGTCACGATGGAGTGTATCGTCGGAGATGAAAGGGCTTCTCCCCGGTTAGAGCCAAGATGCGAAACAATAACTTCGCTTGCATCTGACTTGGGTCTTCCGTGTTTGAGATAGTCAATGATTGCATTGCCTACGGACGAAAGCAACGGAAACTCTACCGGAGCATCCGTCTTATGCTGGTCAAAGCGAATGACATTTTTATCCCAGTCTATCTGTTCAAAGCGGAAACGCGTTATGTCCTTTGCCCGCCATCCGTATTCTGCCGCAAGCAGAAGAACGAGATAATCCCGTTTCCCGATAGCTGATGCCCGCTCAACAGAGCCTATCATATCCCGGATTTCCTGCTCCTCATACGTTGTTGGGAGCTTGCTATCCTTTCTATAACTATCCTTCAGTACATATACGGAGCAGTCCTTTTCTGACCTTCCCTCGTCGTAGGCGTGCCGAAGGAAGTGCCGGATCACCCTTGATCCATTATGCCGTGATGAGAGCGAGTACCTCTTGTATTTGAAGAATCCCTCTATCATCTCAATCGATAGATCAGAGAACATCATTCCGGCATCGTCCATATATTTGCTAAAATCATACAAATACAGCCGTTTGTTATCAAGTGTTTTTTGGGCGTTGCCGAGCTCAATGCGGCAAAAGTCCAGATAGTCCAAAGCCAGCTTACCCATGTTTCCTTCAAATGTGTATTCCACACTGGGACATCGAAATTCGAATTCACCGCATTTCTGATACGAAATAAGCATCCGGATTGCACGAAATCCTTCCCGTATCTTAACAGATGGCTTTACAGGAAGCAGATGTGTTCCATATACTGCTTCGAGATAATTGTTTCCAACCTCCTCGCTGAACTCTGTGATGTTCTGCTCCGTCAGCCAGATCCGCAGCTTCTCCCAATGAGATAAAAGTCTGGCATAGTAGGAGCCCAGATACTCTCTGTGACAGAGTTCCTCATCACAAAGAGCAACCAATGATTCAAAGTCCTTCACCATATATCATCACCGTCCTTTCTTTATGGTGTAGATATATGGTCTCATACTGTTTTTTTTATGTAAAGAAATCCCGGCTCAATTCGTTGATTCTATTGGGTTGAGCCACCATTTCTTTACATAACGAAAGTCTTTACATAAGCCTT